>CAYHDM010000077.1:0-4343 GCA_964355455.1 uncultured Candidatus Saccharibacteria bacterium | reverse complement strand
CAGAAAATACCTATTCAGACGGGACTGCGGCGGCAATTGTTGAATTCCAGGAAAAATATGCCAGCGAAGTTTTAACTCCTTATAATTTGAGAAGAGGAACAGGTTATGTCGGCCCATCTACAAGGAAAAAAATAAATGCACTTTATGGGTGCAACACAGTGCCGACGCCTACGCCTCAGCCAACTTGTCAAAATTTGTGGTGGCTTGACAATACAAACACTTCTTGCCAATCAGAGAAGCAATTTTGTGGAACTTACATGTACCAAGGCTTGCAGACTTTCACAAACAGGCAAGATTGTTTAAATGCCGTTGCTTTGATACAGAGCAAGCAGCCGTATATTTCAGTAATTTCTCCTAATGGCGGTGAAACGTGGACAGAAGGTCAAAATTATACAATAACCTGGTCCGGTTCAAATTTACCGACGAATTCAACGATTACAATAATGTCTTATAGTGTATTTTATAATTCCTACCGAGTTATTGCTTCGGGAATATCCTCTAATCAAACATCATACTCTTGGAAGGCGGAAGCCACAAAATCCTATATAGGGTTTCAATGGAAATCATTAATTGATGAAATAGCTGGTTTCTTTTTGCCAACTGCCAAAGCTGCGGCTGGGGTAGGAATGCATAAGATAAAAATAGAGGTTAAAGATGCAAATGGGGCAAAAATCGCAGAAGATTTCAGCAACGAAGCTTTTCTTATCCAGAGTCAAGCCGCAAAGTCAATTAAAATTATTTCGCCAAATGGCGGAGAGGTGTGGAAGGTGGGGGAAACACACAATATTACTTGGACGCAAACTGGACTTAGCGCAGATAACAGAGTTTATATTAATATTTATAATAACGGCAGTGGGACGTACAACAATAATGAAACAGGAATTCTAAATGGCGGTAAACTCTACGAAATAAAAACCGTTATTCCAATAAATCAGGGAAGTTATACTTGGACTGTTCCAAGTAATTTTCCAATTGCGACGAATTACCGAATAAGGATGCAAACGCAGGTTTATGATGGCGGATATTATGATGACATTAGTGATGCAAATTTCACCATTGCCGCAGCGACAACATCTTGTACTGGATACGCAAACAATGCAGTGGTTTTGAATTCAATGCAATTGGGAAACGGAACAGTGTTTTTTAATTTAACTAACACAACAGCTTCATCACAAACTGTGTTGGTTTCTATCGGCTCTGGATCTGTAAGCCAGTCATCTATTGTTGTGCCGAGCGGCGCATGCGCAACTCCTAATAGCATAACCTACAGCGCACCATCCAGCACCACAATCACCTTCACTTATTCTGGAAGTGTAATTGCCAGCCTGCCCGTTCCCGCCACTACCACTACAACATCATGTGTCGGTTACTCAGATAATTATGTGGTTATAAATTCGGCTCAGGTCGGTAACGGAACATTGTCATTTAATTTGACCAACACAAAAATTTCGACGCAAACTGTAAATGTTTCCATTGGCTCTGGGACCGTAAATCCAACTGTTCTTACCGTGCCCGCTGGAACCTGTTCTTCGCCAACAGTTGTAACTTACACTGCGTCATCTTCCACTACGATTACCTTTACTAATTCTGGCCAAACAATCGCTAGCTTTCCCGTTTCCGCTACTACAACATCTTGTACCGGGTATTCAGATAATGCAGTGGTCTTGAATTCAATGAGTTCTGGTGCTGGGACAGTATCTTTCAATTTAACCAATACCAAATCCACTGATCAAACGGTGTTGGTTACCATCGGGACAGGATCGGTTACTCCCTCCAGTATTTCAATTCCGGCGGGAACATGCGCAACGCCCAAAAGCGTTACTTATACCATATCTTCTAACACTACTATCAATTTCAATTTGGCATCTTCCGGCCAGTTATTAGCTAACGTGTCCGTGTCTCCTTCGCAGACAACTTATACTTGTACGGGCCCGACACTGACCACGATTGATTATTTCACAAAAACTACAACCTCAAACTCAAAAGGCGATTCAATGACAGATTACTGTGTTTCCGGTTATTCTTCTTACAACATTATGAAAGGCTATTGCGGAAATGATGGAAGCGTTTTAAACACAAGTTATCTATGTCCGAATGGTTGCAATAACGGTGCTTGCAATACACAGCCGACTGCCGCCCCAACTATAACAATCACATCTCCGGCTGGCGGAGAACAGTGGGCACGAGGATCAACACACAATATTACTTGGACATCAACAGGAGTTAGTACAGTAAATATCGTTACAGGAGCGTTTGCGGCTGTTCAAATAGGAATGAATGTTTCTGCGTCTAGCGGATCATATTCTTGGACAATACCATCAACAGTTACTCCCGGCACTTACAAAATAACCATCTACGATGTTAATAACGCCTCTAGCGTAGTTACAACTGGCAACCAATTTACCATCGCCCAATAGAGATTAAATAACTCTATAAAAGCATCAAACAGCCTTCTTAATAGGCTGTTTTGATTTCAAGAAAGATACTGGACATTTAATAATTTTGTATTACAATAAGAAGATATCACGTTACGATAAATCTATTGCTCTTTTAACCTAGGAGAATCAATATGCCCAGTCTGCGAGATGAGGCTAAAAGTCTTTATGACCGAGAGGTTGATCCAATTGTTGTGAGTTTGTTTTCCGGAAGTTATTTTCTTCCGGAAATTCAACGATTGTTCAGCGAAAATATAGCGGCGATTAGGAGTCGCTACGGAACAGATGCTCTATATCTGATCGATGACTATCAAATCCACCATGTAAATGAAGTCGGATTTTCCACATTTCGTTGCGGGGTGCAAAACAGTTGTCCACAGATTGTCATTTTAGCGGCCAATCTTAAGTTGGCATTTGATCAAATAGCGAAATCCAAATCTAAGGATTGTTTGGAGTTATTCAGGTTGCACGTCGTGGTTTCGTTGATGCACGAGCTCGATCATTTGGCAACAGGTTTAGTGGGTAACCAAGGAGATCCTGTCAGAGAGTTTGAGAATGAACGCCTTACTTGGGCAAGGACATGCGAGAATACTATGCGTTTGCTTGTCGAACGCTACAATAAAGAGCTGTATAAAAGCGAACTCGCATACTATTCAACATGGGTGAAGTGCGGGAGAAATCCTGAAAGTGAGGAGTGGAAAGAATTTATTGCCACCCTTTATTCTCCGCAACAGAAATAGCCCCAACAAGCTCGGCGATTGTATCAAAGAGCTTTTTTATTTAGTTTAAGAGAATTATTTTAATTTTTTGGCATATTTTCTGTGCCTTTTCGTTTAGTTTTGAAAAATCAATTTCAGTGGCGTCTCTGAAATTTACTAAATTGTCCGGCCCGATTTTTACGTACATCAAAACATCTTTTTCCATGTAATAGATTTTTCTGCCATTTTTAATATCGATATAGATTTTCATATTTTAGATTAAGTCATTATAATGAAAAGATTCAATCGACACAAGCTTGACTTTAAGGAGGAACAGCGTCATCCTTTGGGTGAAGCAAAATAACAACCGGAGTCCAAAAATAATAAGGAGCCGGCAAAAACAATGGTTACAAAAGATCAATTCTTAGCATATTTAGCAGTCCGGGACAGCGGCGTAACAAATATGTTCGACACAAAGGCGGTGGCTAAATATGCAAAAAAGTTTTCAGGAGCCACTTTAGAAAGGAAGGATTGCCTGGAGATAATGGCCAATTTTACAAAATTAAAATACGAATATCTGGAAAAGAAATAACATGACAAAAGAGCAACTCAAAAAATTATTGGAGAGCACTGCAGATATGACAGAGAAATTATTCAAAAAGGACGGATCGGTGAGCCCCGTGTTGTTCATTTATCACACAATGGAAAACAAAGATGGCGGGGAAGCGGAGTCCTGCGCAATAGTTCCAATAACAAGCATGGACCGCAGAGAAGCCATCTTGTTTGCAATGGGCAGAGCTTTCTTAAAGAATACATCATTTAAGAGGGTGGCGGCGATTGCTCTTGTATCAGAGGCGTGGATGTCGGTGCAGGATTCTAAATCTGAATCAGCAAAGCATATTTTACCGAGCCAAGATCCGAAAAGGAAAGAAATTATAAACATAACCGGAATGACAGAGTCGAGAGAATCGGCCATGCTGATTTTTGAAATCAATAAAGAAACCAGAAAAATGATAAAAAATGAAAAAGCAAGCAATATGAGTAAGATAGAAAACAGATTACTGGACAGATTTTGGCAGGGGATGGGTATGGTGGTAAGTCAGTACTAGTTTGCTTGACTTTCAAAAAATGTTCTGGTAATGTCTTAAGTAGAATAAAAGCCCACCCGTACCCCTCAATCCGAACGATTTTATGATGATTTAATGTTAAT
>CAYHDM010000076.1:0-4388 GCA_964355455.1 uncultured Candidatus Saccharibacteria bacterium | reverse complement strand
AATATAAATCCATTTAATATATACTCGGAACCCATTTTAGATTTACCTAAAGTTCGGTCTCTAAAATGATATGGAATCTCGTCGATTTTATACCCGGCTCGTACAGCTTCTAGATTTGTTGCAATTGCAAAAGTATAGCCCGAATGCCGGCCAATTTTTCCGCTAATTTTTTCATAAACTTCTTTAGAAATTGCTTTGTATCCGGATGTAAAATCTGAACATCCACTGCCGATATATAAAATTCTTATAAACAAATTTCCAAGAAAACTTATCAATTTGCGGTGTACTCCCCACTCTTCGGGAATCCCTCCACCTCGTCTGTACCTTGTACCACACACATATTTGGCCCCTTTCTCGATTTTTTCAACAAACTTCGGCAAAACCTCCGGATCATGTGACAAATCAGCATCAAAAGTTATTATTGCATCAGCATTCATCTGGTCAAAGGCGAAATCCATTGCATCCTTGTATGCAGCGCCTAATCCTCTTTTCCCTTTTTCCATAATCAGGGAAACGTTTGCTTCTTTTTCTGAAATAGATTTAACAATTTCACCGGTGCCATCGGGAGAATTACCGTCAGTCACTAAAATGCTCATGTTACTATTATTTGGAATTTTCTGAAAAATTTTTTGAAGAGCATTAATTGTGTCTTCTATATTCTCCTTCTCATTATAGGTCGGAATTGTTACGACGATTTTCATTGATTATAATTATATGAATTAAAAGAATCTAATTATTCCAAGTCCTAATGCGGACAATAGAATAATCATAACTGCAACAAGTGAGTATTCTAGCAGAACCATCTTAAGCATTCTATCCTTTGGAGCATGATGCCAGTAGCCCCACAGCACATATAGAACAGAAATAGCAGTAATAATAGCAAATCTCCTCAAATTATCAGCTGTTTGTTGGAAAATTACTGCAGCAATGCTTAAACTTAAAATAAGAGTTAGAAACTGAATTACTTCTAAGGCGACGTTATTTCTAGGCATATCAGAATATAATTATCATAACACTAATCCAATTTGTGTATACCATATTCCCGCAACGGCAGCTATAAGCATCAAAATATGCAAAATTGTGTGCCCTGAAATTCTAAAAACTCCCATTCGCTTTACATAATAACCGTCAACGGCAAACATAGCAGTAATAAATAATCCCAAAATTATTGCGATGAAACGCGATACGTTAAAAACATCTGCGGAGTTTAAAACAGCGCCGACGCTGTTGGTAACATTAATATTTTCGGCATTTTCAGATTTCGCAGGAGGAACGCTTTCAACATTTACCGCCAGTTCAGCTGTCTCTTGCTCAACTTCTACAAGTAGAATATTCTCTTCAATCACAACTTCAGGTACAATCTCTGCCACGCTTGTCGACGCACTGGAAGCAACCGGCGAACTTGTACGCGGATATCCAAACATCTGTACAACTATAGTAGTTTTACGCCCTTCAAACTCCCCATTAACAACCGCAAAACCGATTTCTGTATATTTATCACTTAAAAGATTCTTTCTATGCGATGCGGAATCGTACCACGCATCTACAACACTTTCTGAATTATTAAAATCAACTGCTAAGTTCTCACCGGCGTATAGATAATCATATCCGGACGAAATTATAAAATCCCATGGCTCTTTACCGTCTGGGGATGTATGTGCCCAATAATCCTTTTCAAGCATATCCTCGGCCTTGGCTTCGGCTGCTTTTGATAAAGCTATATTCAGTTTTAAATCAGAAAGACCACGTTCCTCACGTATTTTATTAGTAAATCCCAAAAGATCCGGAATTTTAACGTTTTCCGCATAACCCAATACACTAGGCATCGCAGTCGTGATTTGATAGGAAATATAGATCAGGATTATTATGAAAATGAAATACCCGAGGAATGCCTTATGCTGCAGCAAATAACTTCTCTTTTTATGATAAAGATTAGGAAGTACTAAAGTTTTTATAAAGGACATTATGATAATTATATATCAGTTTAGCTCACTTCCTAGAAGTTTTGTGCTTCTCTTCGTATTCGAAAGCTTTATTAAGCATTTTCCCTGCTTTTGGCCATGAAATAACCCATGCAAGGCAAACATATAAAGTCAGAATTATGAAAAGCCCGGACTCAATAAATCCCCAAATATCGCCCGCACGAACCGTCACAAATACCTGAATGGTATTAAATATAACAAAAACAATTAACGCACCGGTTATAAAATGTCTCGCACATATCCCGAACACTTTTATGCTCGAAATCCTTATATGGATTATCGTAAAAGCATCTTCAACAGCCTTTGTCATACCCGCCCCCCTAATTGCATAGTAGCCCTAAGTGGGATAATTTTGCAAGAGGAGAGTTCTTTTTCACTTCAAATGCCAATAAACAGTCATTTTATTGTCATCATGAAAAATAAAGACACCGTTTCCTCCGTCTTTTAGACAATTTCTACAAAAGTAAGCTTCACCGTCTTCTACAGCACGGACTGAAATGTCGCCGATACCCACTATATCAAGCGCGGGATGAACTTTCCCACCGTATTTATAATTCCAACAGGTTTGACCCCCGAAATTCTGTGTAATACGTGGACTTTTCATCGGCCACTCCCATTCGCCTTTCCCTGACTTTGCATCTCCTTTGGGATCACGCGAACATCCTGTATCCCACTTAATAGTCTTCGATTCTAAATAATCTAGCGGATTCTTATAGTTACTGTAGTACCAACCCCATGACCCTGTAGATTGGAAATCCTCAACCGAATAACTGTAGACGCTAAAATGCAAATGAGGTCCGGTCGAAAATCCGCTGTTTCCCATTGTCCCTATCACCTCACCCTTTTTAACATCAACTGCCTTGCCTTCGCGAACAACTACGCTCGCAGCGGTTTGAATTTGCGCAAGTTCTTTCCTGGCTTGCTCTAAATCTTGTTGATAGAGTTTTTCGCTATTCTTGGTAGCACGAAGCAAATTGTCCTTTTCCTGTTTTTGCGTTGCCAATGAAGCCCTTAAGCTTTCGGCTTGAGCTTTTTGCGCCTCAATTTCTGCTTTTATCTTCTCGACTTGATCTTTCTTTTCCTTTAAAATATCCTTCTGTTCCTCATATCTGTCTTTTGTCGTTCCCATGGCTTTTATCAATTCTCTATCCTGGAGCTCGACTTCCTGAAGGTACTTCATCTTTGCCAAAAAATCTCCCACTCCATCCGAACTCATAAGCAATTCGAAGTTTGTCTGCTGACCTTCTATATATTGGCGTTTTAGGCGTTTTCCCAATAAATTATTATGGTAATCAATTGTTTCATCTAGTCTTTCAAGTCTTACTTCTAGAAGCCCGATATCTTCGATTAAAATCTCAAGTTCTTTGGTTTTTTGTTCAATTTGAAACTCAGCCTGCTCGATTTGGACAGTCTTAAGAGCGATGTTGCCCTCGATTATGTCAATTTCCCGGGATAAACTTGCTTGCTGCTGCTGAGCTTTGGTAATTAACCCTTCTAATCTCTTAATTTCACCATTGAGTTCCTCTTGAGTTTTCGCGACGCTTATACTGAAAGTCTCATCTGTAGAAAAAATGAACGGAATACTTATGATAAATGCCACAACCACAATAAGCGACACACTAAACTTAAAAAATATCCTCGTCATTATCTTTTTCTTATTTAATGTGTTGGAATTCATAGAGTTAGCGATCTATATATCTGCGGGTGGCAAGGAAACTTGCAAAAACTGCTAAAAACAATGCGAATATCAATTCAATTGCCACACCGGTAACTATAACTTGAATGTTTAAAGCCGGAGACTGTAAATCACCTAATAACAGGTCCATTCCATAGCTATATTGAGTGACCAGAACCGGCAGCAAGATTATTAGTGATATAAAAAGAGCCAGCATAGAATAAATCACACTTTGAATTACGTATGGAGCCCTTATATATCCTTTAGTTGCACCAACAAGCTTCATAACAATAAGCTCGTTTTTCTGCGTGTAAATTGTCATACCGATTGTTAGGAAAATTATGAATACGGTTGATACTGTAAACACCGCCAAAAGTGATCCGGCTATTATTTGAATTCCGAGAACAACTTTCTGGAGCGTGGATATAAAACTTTCAGAAGCCAAAACGTCACTTATAAGCTCGTTATTTCTGAACAAATCAGCAATTTCAGGGATTTTTTCAAGTGATGTCGACCTTACATTTAAGTGTGCCGGAAAAACATTTACCGTGACACCTTCTACAACATCCTGATTATCGGAATTCTCTTCTAAGAACGCCTTCATAGCGTCTTCTTTAGAAACATAACGGACTTCCGCGACATATGGATTCTGCTCAACTTGTTTCTTGACTTCCAAGATTTGCTCTTCGGTTACTCCGTCGTTGAAAAACCCTATAATTTCGGGCTTTTGG
>CAYHDM010000075.1:0-4450 GCA_964355455.1 uncultured Candidatus Saccharibacteria bacterium | reverse complement strand
GGAGACTCTACAATTTTTTCAAATTTTATATTCAGATTTTCCAGATTTTTTTGAAGCTCTTCTAAAACTTCCGCGAGATTCTCGTCGGGCAATTTACCTTTGCGTATGAGACGCTTATCCGCCTCGTAGTGAGGTTTGATTAGCGAGATTATATGTGGGCAAGTGAAATCGCCTTGGGAAGGATTAACGCTTGAGGAGTCCATCCGACATCTATGGTCACGAGGTCGACTTGTTCCGGAAATTGAACGTGTAAAGCGTTGGTTCTCTCCATAACAATTACACGTGGATCATTTCGAAGAGTCCACGCGAGTTCTCCATATGAAGTATCGACTGAATATACTTTGGAGGCGCCGTTTCGCAGTAAACAGCTGACAAAACCGCCGGTACTCGAACCAAGATCGGCGCAAATTTTATCTTTAACGGAGATTTGGAATTGATCTAAAGCGAATTGAAGTTTTTCACCGGCGCGGGAAGCGAAGTTAGTTTCCATTTATTTATTTGGAACAGGCCACTTCGAAACAATAATCATCTCACTTTCGCCCTCGGGTTTTTGAATTTCCTGCCAGACAGTTTCGGTAATAAAAGGCATAAACGGATGCAGCAGTTTTATAGCGTTCAAATAAACATGCTTTAAGACTGCCAACGCAGTTTCATCTTTCTGATCTTTTATTGCTTCTAAATAAGTATTTGCCAGCTTTTCCCAGATAAATTCATAAATCGCTTCACCGGCAAATTTAAATTTTAAGTTATCCAGATAATTTGTAACATCCGAAATTAATTTATTAAGTTCATCTAAAATCTTTTTATCTTCAGGTTTTAAATCGGCAGAACCCAACTCCAGATTTTTAATTCCTCCACCTTCCACCGCTTTCATATTTATAAACCTTCCGATATTCCATATCTTATTCGCAAAGTTTCGATAACCGCGGACCTTGTCTTCATCAAGTGGAGTTAACTTGGCCTCGGTATTTCCACCGACAATTATTCCCATTCTAAGAGCATCAGCTCCGTACTTTTCGACAAATTCAATAGGATCCACAGAATTTCCTTTGCTCTTACTCATTTTCTTCCCATGTTTATCGGTGATAAGTCCGTGAAAATAAACCATTTTAAAGGGAACTTTTTTCGTCAAATAAAGACCGAACAAAATCATCCTCGCGATCCAAAAGAAAATAATATCGTAAGCAGAATCCAAAAAATCAGTCGGATAATATTTCTTGAAATCTTCTGAATTTGGATATCCCAAAGTCGTTAACGGCCACTGTCCCGAACTGAACCACGTATCAAAAGTATCCGTTTCCTGAATATAATTTTCACCGGGAGATTCAATTCGAATTACATATTTTGAATTGGCAGGAGCGATTATTTTTTGGAGTCCGGCTTTTATTTCACTCAAAGAATGGCTTTCGAGCACTTCGTAAACATTGCCCGTTTTATACTCCGAACCTTTAGTTATAAATGTTACCTGAATCTCAGGATTAACTCCTTTATTAATCTCGTACCACGCGGGGATCCTTATTCCAAAAACGGTCTGGCGACTTATCGGCCAGGGTTTTTTCTCGCGAACCCAGCGTAAAACTTCTTTTTTCCACGAATCTAAATTGAACGTAACATCTTCTTCTTCGATGGACTTTATTACTGCTTCCATCAGCTTATTGGTATCTATAAACCAATTCGGCAGAAGCATTGGCTCAATCGGAAAATGGTCTTTGTAATCAACTAAAATTCTGTTTGTGTAGTTTTCATCAACTTTTTCTATAGCATCTTTTTCTTTTAGAATTTCGGCGACTTTTTTACGGGCTTGTTGCGGGAACAGTCCTTCGACTTCCATTGAATTCGCATTCATCTTTCCGTCTAAATTTATTAAAGAAATTAAGGGGAGTCCGTGCTTTTTGCCGATCTGATAATCATTAAAATCATGCGCGGGAGTAATTTTCAAAGCTCCCGTTCCGAATTCCATATCAACATAGTCGTCTTCAATTATTACCATTTCATTATTATTTAATGGATTCAGCACTTTTTTCCCGAGAAACTTTTTATATCTCTTATCTTTGGGATTAACGGCAATCGCAACATCCGCATAAATTGTTTCGGGACGAACAGTTGCAACGGTGACGCAATCTCCTGCCCCAACAACCTTATACTTCACATAATAAAGTGGAGAAATCGAATCTTTGTATTCAGTTTCCAGATCTGAAAAAGTGGTTCCATGATAGGTCGAATAATTAACCATGTATCCGTCACGATAAACTAATCCGTCTTTAAACATTTTCATAAAGGTTTCATACACAGTATCAATAACTTTTTGATCAAGCATAAAAGTATTTCGATCCCAATCGGCACTCATTCCTAATTTTTTGAGCTGATCTATCGCAACATTTGAATTTTCTTTTACGAAATTCAAAATATCGTTATAAAAGGTCTCTCTGTCAAAATCGAAACGGCTTTTGCCTTCTTTTTTTAGTTGGCGTTCATAAACAACCTGTGTTTCAAATCCCGCATGATCGGTTCCTGGCAAATACAAGGTGTCGTATCCCTGCATCCTCTTATATCGAACCATTAAATCTTGAATTGAATAAGTGGCATGTCCACAATGAAGAGGTGCGTTTGCATTTGGAGGAGGCATCAAGACAGAGTAGGGCTCTCCTTTATTTGCTGAATTTGCTGAATCTTTCCGATTTTTGGCAGAACCTTCGGGGGAAAAAACCTTTTCCTCCTCCCACATTTTATAAACTTCCTGTTCTTTTATTTTGTGATTGTAATTTTTATCCATCTAAAAAATGAAAGGTCTTCGATCGCTCCGCTCGTAATTAGACGCGAATGTTTCACATTCGCTATTAATTACTCACTTACGTTCAATTAGGCGCGAATTCTCCGAATTCGCTACTAATTGCCGCTACGCGTCAATTATAACAAGTAAATTGTTATCTTGGGGCATTCATGAGTTTTGTATAAGCGGCTTTCGCCGCGGATAAATCTTCGTCGGTTATCGCGGTTTTAAATATGCCGGAATAATTGTCGTTTCCGACCTTATCGGCAACAATTGAGGTTCTCGAATAAACGGCTTGTTTTGCGATGTTCTCCAGATAAACATTGTCAAAAACTACTTCCTGAACCTCGCGATTTGCGGGAACAAATCCAAATTTCTTATATTTCGAGGTTTCTGTGTAAAGCGTTTTTTGCTGTTCGGGCTGACTTAACCATTCAAGAAAATCCCATGAAGCTTTTTGCTCTGCATCTGTGGCATCGGCGGAAACAGACTCAACCCAAAAGGTTGCCCATGTGTCGCTGGTTGTTCCACCCGAAATATCAGGAAGCTGAGGAACCGGTAAAACTCCGACCTGCAAGGTAGGGTTAACTGCTAGGATTTTGAGAATATCCTGGGATGTACCGAATGTCATCGCGGCCTGCTGACTTGCAAAAGCGGTGATTGAATCAGGAAAACTCGAATCCCAAACTTTATCCGTTTTTACGAAATTGGAATAAAAAGTTAAAGCGGCTGTCGCGGCATCGGTATCAATCCCCTCAGGAACAGTTACTCCGCTTTGTAAAAACATAAGCCCTAAAATATCTGAAGAATACGAGACATTATTCGCGGTTCCAAGTGTAATTCCAGCAACAGTAATTTGATTTTTATTTCGTTGAGTCAATTTTAGTGCAGCTTCACGAACTGCATCCCAAGTTTCAGGCTCACCGATTCCGAGCGCCGAAAACATTTCTTTGTTATACAAAAGAGCTAATCCGTCATACATTAGGGGAACACACACAACCCTTCCGTCGGTTAAAACACATTGAGTTTCCGCGACCGGATAAAACCTTTCCCGAAATTCCTCCAATTTTATACTCTGATTATTCAGACTGACTTCCCTGATATATTCGGGAATCCAAGTAGAATGGACCCGAAAAATATGAGGACCGTTTCCTCCTTTAAGCCTTGTAAGCAGGGTAGCTTTGTATCGTGAAATATCCCCTTCAAAATTTCTGTCAACATAAGTAATTTTTACACCGGGGTGCGTCTCATTATATTTACTTATTAGGAGTTGCATTACGGGCTCCGACTCGAACATTCCCCAGTATTCAAGCGAAACATTTTGACCGGAGGTAACCGGTCCGGTTGACGGAGTCTCAAACGGAAGCAGATTTTTAAAAAAGGGAACTGTCGTGAATACGAATATTATTACAAGAGTAAAAATTAGCGAAAATATTAAAACAATGGGGAGAGTTCTTCCACTTAACATTTATGAAATTTTACCACTTTTCGCAATGACGAAAAGGTAGCGAGTAGAGTCGGCGTTATTTTCAATCTACCTCAAAAATGCCTGATTTCTTATATATTTACCATAGTCACCCTATAGCCTTTTAATGTTGAGAACTTAGTAGTTTACTATATTTAAAGTTGATAAGGTATAAGACAGCCAACACAACTAAACCCGAATTTAGAAAATTGCTC
>CAYHDM010000074.1:0-4523 GCA_964355455.1 uncultured Candidatus Saccharibacteria bacterium | reverse complement strand
AAACAGCTCGTCCTTGTTGTCTGCACTATTATGATACTTGATTGCAAAATAGTCCTTGCCCTTGTTGCCGTTCTTAAACCACCAATCAATGCGCTTTACCGTTCCTTCAAGATAAGTGATAAATCCCATTTCATTTATCTTGCCGCTGTAACTTTTCTGTAAAAAACACTTATCCAATACGCAAAGTTTTTGCGGCATTTCTTCATAATCATCGGTAAAACCGTATCTTTCCAAAACTTCAAAAATCGTGGCTTCTCGTTCCTCTCGTTCTTTTTTCTTTTTCTTCAATATCTCTTGAGCAATTGGCTTGAAGTTAATCAAGGCCTTTGTTATTGCCGGTTTAAACACGCTACCGGCGTCCTTTTGTATGTCTTTCACAAAGACACGATAGTAATAATCGCAATCATCGCTTAAAACTGATTGAAACCATACTCGTATTGCCGACTTGAAGACACCCCATGCGCGAGCCGCGTTAGTGTATTTTGCCTTTTCATCCGATTGCTCTTTCAAAATTTTAAAGCAGAAATAATTGAAGGTTTTTTCAACATCATTCGTGGACATTTGTAGTTCTATATCAATACCTCTCTTTTTGAAGTCATAAGCTAATTGCTCAAAATCCTCAAACATGGCGTTTGCGATGATACTGTTTGTTAGCCTCGCATTTAGATCAACGCCTTTGCTTTCCAATTTTTTCGCGGCCATGTGCATTATGTCGTCTGTAGCTATTCCGAAATAACCGTTCATTGATTTTATGAAACTGGCTTGGAATTTTGATGCTGAAGGTATATCGCCATAATCAATGCGCGAAATATAAGCTGATTGCAACTTAATGTTTTTAATGCCCTTTTTCCTGTTGGCAAATTGAGTTGGTATATCGTTTTTCTTTATATCCGGTATTTCAACTTGATTTCGTTTGTAGTTTGTAAATAGATAGCCGGTCTTTAGATTCGGATTGTCTTTATAGCCAAGCTTCATTTCAGGCTCTGGCATACGCAAGATCCTACCCACAGTTTGTGTGTAGAATATATCTGATCCAATCTCTCGAAACATTACGAGGACCGAGGCGCGCGGACAATCCCAGCCAGTCCCTGCGGCTTGTTTAAATAGCATATAATCGGTTTTGCTATCATGGTCCTTTATGTAATCCATATTTTCTTGTCTGCCGTCAAACCACTTTGCTACATGCTGATTTTTAACGCTTTGTTTTGCTAAAAACTGGCTGACGACTTCTTCTTTTGTCTTGTCGCCCTTTTCAATCAGTTTGTTATCGTTATTCGGTAACTGTATAAGCATCAAAGGATTGATGTCCTTACCAAGTGCCTTTAATTCGGCTTTTAGCTGTTCTCTCTTTTCCATTCCTATTCGCAAAAGCACTTCATCCAAGTCCTTGCCTTTGTATTTTTTGAGATCCTCCTCTGTCTGGACCATTATCTTCTCTTTTATCAAACCTTCATCGACAACCCTTTCCCTATCAACCTGTACAAAACTGCCGATCGTTGCGGCTTTCGCAACATCTTGGTCCTGCGGAGTAGCGGTTACATGGACTATAACTTTCGGATCAATCTGATTGATTATGTCCTGCGCCAATTCGGTTGACTTATGCAGGTGCGCCTCGTCAATTATCATTATTATCTCGCGCCCTTCTTTTTTCGTGCCCTCTATAAAGTCTTCAAAATACTTGCCACTTTCTTTCATCATTCTCTCGTCTGTCGGCTTTCGTAATTTGAGTTTTCTAGTTGTGGCGTTATCCTGTACAACCTTCTGCCAATTCAAAAACAGAATGTCGTTTTCATATAGCTTGCCCCTATTTATATCGTTCACTGTCAAAAGATTGTTTTCAAGGTTATTTTCAAAATATTCCTTGAATTTATCCTTGCTTTGCATAGCAAGATCATCACTGAATGTGATCCAGATAAAAGCTTTGTCAATTTTCCATTGCGGTAAATGATTAAGCCCTCTTATAAAATGAGCTATGGTTAGCGTTTTGCCGCTACCGGTTGGCGACTTGAATACAAGCGGTAACTGTCTGCCGTCTTTTTTCCACAACCGCAAAAACACCTCATTCAAGGCGTCAATGGCTGTCTTTTGAAATGGTAATAGGTTAAATACGGACATAAGCTATACAAGGTTATAAATTTGCTTGTAAATCTCCAAAATTGGCTGTGGTATCGTCTTAACCGCGATCTGTTTATTATCCTCAAACTCCTCGAAATCCATCTCCTTTTCCCAACTAAAGACGTAAACTGATGTCGGCCTGTTTAGCTTTTTTACCCTTTCAACAAAGTCATCATACTTACCAAATTCTTCTTTGAAATAAATAGCCGTGTATCGCTTTTCGCTCTCAAATATCTGCCAACTATCAGTCTTTTCGACTGGATCATAAGTATTTTCGGCAATAGCGAGCATACCACCTGCGTTATAGGCTAATTCAATTTTATCCCCATCATCTGCCTTTAAAATGTTATTTTTACCAACGAAAGCTGTTTCGAAATATCTTACTGAATTACCTAACCCTTTATTACCATTGTAGCCATTAATAACATTTTTTAATCTGGGATAACAAGAATCGGACATTATCTTATTTTCATCATTTGTGACTAATATACACTCCCTTTTACCGCTATCATCTTCATTCAATGCAAAGACGGCATGAGCTGTTGATCCAGAACCAGCAAAAAAATCCAATACTACTGCATTTTTGCTAGGATGATAATTAATAAACTGCTTCAACATTTTGACGGGCTTCTTACCGCCGTTAAATCCTATGCCTCCCTCTTGTCTTATATTGCCAAAATCTGCGCTAAAGTCATAAAAATTAATTATGGGTTTAGCTGTACTGAAATCCCCACTCTCAAGAGCTATCTTCTTCTCCGTAGGTATTTTTGTAAACATTTTTCCTCTTGTTGATGATGCTTTTTGCGGGTTGATCATATACCTAAATCCTAAACCATCTTCACCGAGACCATGGATTTTATAAAGTGTTGATAAGCCATCCGTTCTAACTCTTTTCTCAACAATTTTTTGATATGTTTGACCGTGACCAGTCCCAGAATAAATTGACCCAGACAACCATGTCTCTTTAAATAAATTAATGTTCCCCTTATCTCTTTCTGCAATAGAATATGAACCGGATAAGAATATATCAACCTTTCGGCCATTAATTTCGAGACTCTTATCTGGTTTTTTTAACTCCGTTATATCTAAATTAAATCTATCTATATCGTATTCCTCTTTCGGTTTATTGGCTTTAAAATTTCTTTTATCTTTGGCATAGATAAATGTATATTCAATCAATTCTTGAAAGTCCTTTTTTTCATTCAAACTTTTATTGCCATACCTAACTTGCAAATTATGTATGGACAACAAGTTATCTTCTCCAAAAACCTCATCACAAAGCAATTTCAACTGTGCCAGTTCATTTTCATCAATACTAATGAATATCAGGCCATCTTTCTTTAATAGCTCTTTAGATAACTCAAGACGCTTTTTCATAAAAGAGAGCCAGTAACTATGTCTAAAAGGATTATCAAGCGGCACTTCGGTCCCATCGGGAAATTTATCCAAAATTCTTTTGTCTTTGTATTTAAAACCATCCGATCCGGTGTTGTAAGGCGGATCAATGTAAATGACATCGACTTTGCTCTTGTGTGTATAGTTCAAACAAGTCAAAGCGTGATAATTGTCGCCTTCAATTAGTAAATGCGTAGGCTTATCATCTTTATTTTTTATCGCTAATTTCGGTACTTCTTCCAAAATTGGCAACTTATTTTCAACATCATCCTCAAAGCCTTCCGGCACATCAAGCCAAACTAAGCCAAAACGGTTTTGCTTAAGCTCAATCGCTTCATATTTAGCGATCTTCTTATTCAAACGCGCAATCTCATTTTCCAATTGCGCTCTTTGATTATTTTCTGGAGTTCTTTCTGGCTTATTCATGGTAATTATTTTGTCTTAACTTTTGATAGAAAATCGTCAAACTCCTCAGATTCTATGCGAAACTCCTTGCCGATCTTATAGGCTTTCAACTTACCGGCTTTAATATAACGATAGATGGTCATTATATGCACTCTTAATTTTTTTGCCAGTTCTTCAGCTAAATAAAATTGTCTTTTTTCGGTCATATTTGTTTATATTATACTTAACAATGATTAACACGCCTAATGGGAATGTGTATAACTTTCAAGGCTCCGGCAAACCAATAAGTGTCCGGATCGGCTCAAAGCGGTCAATTGCGCTTTCTACCTGCCGGACCCAACCAAATACTGCCCCTTTATCTTGTAAACGATTGAGCCTTTTGATGCTGTCGCCGAAACGGTACCAATTCCTTTGCTTTGTGTATTTTTCCAGTATCAATCTCAATTCTCGGATGCCTTTATCGTCTCTGCATAGCGTGTGTAGGCCAACTAGAAATATTGCTTCTTTTGGTTTAATTTTGTCTTCGTGGCGTAGAATTTCTTTTAGTAATCTTTTTGGTGTTTGAGTTAAGCCAAATAGAAATAGATTTTCTCCTTTAACGAGCGTAT
>CAYHDM010000073.1:0-4597 GCA_964355455.1 uncultured Candidatus Saccharibacteria bacterium | reverse complement strand
TCCTTATTAATGCCGGCCTCTTTAACATCTTCGTGCATGTAGAACGAATATGCCCATTTGTTCTCCAAATCCAAATGCATATTCATATACACGAGCTGTATGAATTTAAAGTTATCCAAAGAGACGTTAAAAGAAAATTTCCAATATAAAGCGGATGAATCTACACCTGCATCAATCAGGTCGGCCATCATGCGGTAGTCGGTCGAGTCAACTGATTCGTACTGCAAAAATCCGCTGTCCGTAAGAAGACCCATTGCCAAAAGTTCTCCCGCTTTTGCATCAATTTCCACATTATTCGCGCGAAGAATCTCCCATAATAAACGGCACGATGATGAGGCAGGCCTTAAATAATTTAAGTCCGCATTAAAAATCGGCCCATCGTGATGGTCAATTTTCACCTTTTTAATATTTTCAGGTGGAGTAAACTCGGCCTTTTTTGAAGCCCGCGGATAATCCAGCGAGTCTATGGTTATTAAAAGGTCATGTGGAGTAAAATCGATTTTCGACGGCTCGAGCTTTTGTTCAATTCCTTCGGAACTGATAAAATCAGCTGCCCTTTCAGGGATAACATCGGTGTATGTGAGCCTTAAATTAATATTTAATTTTTGGAGGACCTCCCTTAAGGCAAGCGCTGAGCCAAAAGCATCGAAATCAAACCGCGAATCTATACATAGAATCGGGTTTTTTGCGGATATGATTGCCTGCCAAATTTGAAGTGGAGTATTATTCTGCATGCGGTAATTCTATCAACAAAACAAAAACCCTGCATTTTTAAGACTCTGATAATCATCAGGATAACCTATGCGTATGCATGGCATCCGGACGAAAATCTTTATCCGCAGGGTTTCGACCGATTAAAACCGATCGGTAAAAAATGAAAAGATCCAAACCCAAATCGGGAGACTCAGGACAGCGAAGATGAAAACCCAAACCCTAACTGCCAGGCTTACTCTCGGTGGCGTCGGCATTTTACTGATCTCCTTTCTGAGAATTACTTCTCCGGCAAACCTATAGTATTATACACCGTAATGGCTATAAAAGCATTGAATCGGGGCAGATGAGCACATGGGGTAAAGCGGGAATGAATCTAATAATTCTTCAAGTGAAGATGCTTTTTCAATTGAATCCACGAATTGTATCTCCAGATCTTTTTTTATATTTCCTTTACTATCCAGAAACTGTCCCCACAAAGAATCGCTGCTAAAGATAATCTCTTCGTATGTAACATTTCTCAAATTGTTTATAAACATTTTAGGGAAAAGCCTCTTATACGCAGGGAGCTGGTACAACCAAGAACTTCCAGTTACTTCAACTGCCATCGGACATTTAGCCTTAATATCAGAAAACATCTTTTTTAAATCGGCAATTCTATCGTCAAAAAAATCGATAGACAAAGGGCTTTTCTCCCCTTTAAAAAGATTTTCGTAATGCAGTTTCACTTTCTGATTCTCCGGGTTATACCAATATGAAAATGCCCCAAATTCATTATGTTTTGGATCAAAAAATGAATCCGAACGTCTGATAAATACATCAAAAAATTTATCAGTAAGTTCCTCATTATTTAGGTGTGGATCGAAAGCCTGCACCCATTCTTCAGTTTTTTTATTGTCTTTGTAGCTGGCACCACCCACCCTCCAGTGGAGGCCTGTCTTAGTTAGCAGGGAATCCTCAAACATCATCCCAGTAATTTCTGAAAATTTTCGGGCAAAGCACACCTGGACATAAAAATACTCTTTAGGATACCAATAGGGATTGATTTTTTGGCTCATTTAATGAAGCTAAATCAAATATGGTGGGCGGCAATGGACTCGAACCAATGACCTCCAAATTATCAGTTTGGCGCTCTAACCACCTGAGCTAGCCGCCCATATTTAAATCTAAAACCTAGCATTCGGAAAACTCTAGTATTTTAACAGAAAGCCAGTCATTGGTGATACTTTTTCCTGATTAATTAGTAATCACCCATGTCACGTTTACATCATAGCTGTAGGTTTGATCCAATGTTATTTCAAATTTGCCGTTTTCTACCACTTTCACGGTAATCAACGCCGTGTCTTCTGTGCTCACTTTAACAGTGGAGGACTCGGACAATTCTGATGTCTCTACAATAGCGCTTACCTCACCGGCTTCAATCAACACCACTCCGCCGATCTCGATTCCGGAATATGTGTTTTCTTCTATCGTTTCATCTATTGTCCCTTCTTGCGATATTCCAAATTCATCCTCTTCAACATCTGCAGTAGAAAGAACCATACTCTCGGAAGATTCCTCTACTACAGGGACCGGAATAATTCCGGTTTGCTCTTCAACCGGGATTTCCACTGTCTCCTCTTCATCGGCAACCGGTGCAGGTGTTTCTGACTCCGAATCTTTCTCCTCATCATCCTGTGCCGAATCTGATTGAATAATCTCTACCGAAGGAGAATTATCCGATTTATTTCTAAGAATTGCGAGCCATTGAATTTCGAACTTCTTTGACGTAGCTTCCTTAAAGCTGATACTGAAACCGTCAACAGAAACATCCTCCAGCTCGTAGTCGACCGGAACAGTTCCAACAAAATTTATGTAAATCGAAGGCTTTTCAGGAAAACTTTTTGTAAAAGTTATTTTAGCTTTTAGAGTACCCTCAGGGATCTCAATTGTTTCCGATGTATCGGCATTAACCTTAATAGGAGCCTCAAAAATCGCCATTTCTGAAAATACTGTCGGAACTTTAAAAATTAATGATGCGAATGAATCGGCTGTTTCCTGCGACCATTCCATGACTTCGTCCCATTTGTTGAGTCTATCAGCCAGTAAATCTAGGCTGTCTTTTAGTGTTGATAACGAATCTTCTAGCGTACCTAATCTAAGCAATTCCGAGAGAATTTCTTTTATTGATTGGCTTTGATTGACTTGTTCTGTTTTAATTTCAGCAATTTTGTTGTCAAATAACAATTCGCCGGAGTTGTTAAACACCAAACTTAAATCTGCTAAATTGTTGATCTGAAGCTGTTGTTCTTGAACGGCGTTTACTAGTAATGGTGTTACATTTCCGTAGTTCATACTTCTTATCCCGGTATCCGGGTCTACAAACACTAGCTCAGGTACAACTTGCTCAACCTCTTGAGCAATGAAACCGACATTACGGTAGACGGAATCTTTGTCTGTTTTCCAATTAAAGTAAACACCCCGCAGATCCATCAACTTCTCCAGTGAATTATCGATCGTAAGAATATTTTTTTTGAGAGATAAGTCAGATGCACATGAGAAACCTGTACCACCCGGAATTACTGTACAGGTTGCACTTGTATTTCGGAAAGTTGCAGTGGTTGAAGTTGCTTGATTTCGGTATGCATCAAGAGCAATGTTGGTCGAACTTGCGGCGGATAATCCGTTACCACTACCGCTATTTGCATATACACCGGTACCACTGGTACTGGTTCCGTATACTCCGTAGCCGCCACTGCTAATCCCGTATATGCCGTATGTGGTAGCGGTACCATACACTCCTGCATTGGTGACACCAACCCCACCGACTGAAAGTTTGGAAAGAGGAACCGTAGTTCCGATACCAATATTTGTATTTTCTGTAGGATCATTAATGAATAACTGAGTTATTTGACCAAATGATTGATGATACGAGTCAAAGAATAAATTTCCCCCAGAATCATAAACAATCCAATCTGTGTACGTATCAGTGCCGTAAGTTCCTCTCTGCAATTTAATACCTGCAATTTGACCACTTCCGGTAACCGCCTGAATTTTTGCATATACATTCCCATTTGTTGCCACATGCAGAGCTTCATTGGGCCCCGTCGTCCCGATGCCGACGTTGCCACTCGCAAGAACATAAATACCTTCATCTCCACCGTCTCCTGATAAATAATTTGTGCCTAAGCTGATATTCGCTGCTGCACCAGACATGGTTAAATTACCCGTCATAGTGTCGCCGGCTTCATCAACCCAAATATCTCCTGCTCCACCTGAAACCAGCCCTAGAGAAGATCTGGCATTTGCCGGAGTCTGCCACCTTAGGTAATCATCATTTCCGGTCTGAACTGCGAATTGAGTGGCAGCAGTAGCCGTAACATCTGCTGTAGTATTAATATAATTTGTGAAAAGATATCCTGAAGGGTGCCGAAGCGGAATAGTGCCATTACCAAAACTGTTGTAAGCGGTATCCCTGTGCGAACCGTCGAGCAGATCGGCATTAAGGTTAGTCACTACAGTGGTAGAAGAAACAGATAGCGGAGCCGTTCCAGTCGCAACCGTACTCATCAATTGTCCGCTTGTTCTAATATTTCCTCATGAAACATCCAGTTTCTGAGCGGGACCTGTTGTTCAGATACCGCAATTATCGGTAGAAAGGATGGTAAACGATGGTGTCGTGCCATCCCATCTGGCAAAACTATTAGACGCACCATAGCTCGGGCTACCAACATCCCAGTAGTTTGTAGCACCTGCATTTGCGGCTATTCTAATTCTTGATCCGACTGTAGCACCCGTAAAACCGGCAGTTCCGCTTACTAGATATGGAATGTGCGGGAAATGGAACATTACCCACTCGGCAGAATCCGAACCATAGATTGTCGGATAATACCCCGCGCCTGCTGCC
>CAYHDM010000072.1:0-4732 GCA_964355455.1 uncultured Candidatus Saccharibacteria bacterium | reverse complement strand
TTCCGATCTAGAAAAAAAGTTTCATGAAGATTTTTCAGACACAATGTATGCTTTTCTTCCGCTTGATTCAAAGTAAATTCTCATTAAGAGTTCCCCTAACAGTCCCGTCATTATTAATTGGATTCCGGTAACAATAAATATTAAGCCGGCCATAAACAATGGACGATCGCCTATGTTTTGGTTAAGGAATAATTTTACAAAAAGCATGTACAAAACAATTATGTCTCCAATGACGAAAGTGATTAAACCTGTTGTGCCGAAAATTCTTCCGGGCATCATTGTGAAAGGTTTTGTCGCGAATGAAAGCATAAATTTCATTGACAACAAATCTAGAAAGACAGAAAAAGTTCTTAATATGGATCCGTAGGCGGGAGTTCCATATGTCCTCTCCTGATATTTTACGGGAATTTCCCTGATTTTTTTCGTATACAAACTTGAATAGGCCGGCAAGAATCTATGCATATCCCCATAAATTTTTAAATTTTCAGTAATGAATCTTCGAAAACCTTTTAAGCCTGATCCGGTGTCCTTGACTTTAACCCCCGAAATTTTTTCTATCATTTGATTAGCAATATCGGAAGGTACACGCCTAATTAGTGAACCCTTCAAAGATTCTTTCCATCGACCGTCTCTATATGTATTTACCAAATCAGCGCCGTGGTCCAATTCTTTCGCGACATCTTCAATTGACTCTGCCGGAATTTCTAAATCAGAAGAAAAGGTAATAATATATTCGCCTTTTGCTTCATCAAATCCGTTTTGATACGCGGCTCCCATTCCATAATTTCTTGAATGCTTTAATGCTTTAAATTTTGGAAATTCATTTGCAAGTTTTTTTAACGCTTCCCATGTTTTGTCTTTTGTGGAACCGTCATCAATCGCGATGACTTCGTATGATCTTCCGCTTTTATCCAATACATCCAATAATTCGTCCGGAAATCGTTCTATATTTTTTTCTTCGTTATAGCAGGGAATTATTATCGAAAGTTGTGGATTATTCATATTCTCCTTTTTTATACCAGTCGGGCTGCTGGAGAAACCAATCATAGTATATTTTAACCATTTCATCGAGTTTTGTCGACGGATTGTATCCTAACAGCTCTTTTGCTTTCGAAGTGTCAGCAAAAGTTATTTCCATTTGCCCGGCTTTAGGCTCTTTATAGGTTTTAATATCTTTTCCAGTAACGTTTTTTACAGTCTCCAGCATATTAATCAAAGTTACCGGATTTGAGTTCCCCAAATTCATAATTTCATATTTAAATGGGTTTTTTATGGCGGCGTCAATTGCTTTTAGCATATCCTTAATATAAGTGTAATCCCGCATCGTTGATTCGGGATTTTGGTATAAACCGAATTCTGTTCCATATTCTGCCGCACGGATTAATTTTGGCAAAGCCATATCAGGCCGAAGTTTTGGACCAAGTGGATTAAAAAATCTTAAAACAGTAACCCCCATATCAGTATTTAATGAATACGAATATAAAAGAACCTCTCCTGCTTTTTTACTTGCCGGATAAGGAGCCGCAGGGTGACTCGTATCCATATCTTCTTTAAATGGAGTTACATTGTTATTTCCATAAACCGACGAAGTCGACGCGAAGATAAAATTCTTTACCTTATTTTGGGAGGCGAATTCCGCTAAATTATTTGTTCCGACATAATTGACCTCAGCATAAATTGACGGACGCTTTAGAGAGGGAGTTACTCCAGCCCATGCGGCAAGATGAACTACTGAATCGAACGCACCTGTGCCCGAATGGGTGCCTTCTGTAAAAACTTTTAATAAAGCCCCGCGGTCAGTAATATCCACCCGATGCAATTTAAATTTCGGATTGCTTTGAAAGCTCTCAATATTAAACTCTTTTATTTCCGGAGAATAATAATCGTTAAAATTATCGAGGCCCGCGACATCATATCCTTTATCAAGCAAATATTCGCACAAATTCGCCCCGATAAAACCAGCCGCACCTGTGACTAAAATCTTCATATTGTTCCATTATAGCTACTAACAGGCAAAAATTTCTATGGGTTAATGTATAATCAAATCATGGCAAGTCTAGAGGAAGCAAAAGTTTTATTGGAAGAAGGGTGGAAAGCGCGGGAAGCATTAGATTTTGATACCGCAAGAGAAAAACTAACAAAATCTAGAGAAACTTTCGAAAAGGCAGGGGATTTCAGGCTCGTAACCGAAGCACTTAACCACTTGGCATACACCGAAAAACTCGCTGCAGGGCAGTCGGCAAATCTGGCACTAAAACTCGCCAAAGAATCAGAAAATATAGCTGAAAAAAATAACATAGATCCCATACTTACATACAGAGCAATAATTTCGACAGCGGAAACAGCAGGGCTTTTTGAAGTGTCATTAAAATATGCCGAAAAAATTCTTCCGCTTTTGCAAAAACCGATTTTGAAAGGGGATTTATACGCGCATATAGCCAGTTTGGAACTCAGAACCGGCAAACTCGAACAGGCAGGTGAAACTATTGGAAAATCTTTACTGTTAATTGAAGAAGGCTGGGATTCGGAGCGGGAACCTCACAGAAGTATCTGGAAACTAAAGACAATGATTACCCAGGCTTTAATTGCATACAATATGGGGAACAAAACGGAGGCCATGGAAACTTTTCACAACGCCAGACAAATTGCCCTAGAACAGGATTTAAAACCGCGGCTTGCGCAAATAGAAATATTAATTGACTCTCTGTGATATTATCTAACTAATGAATCCTATCGAGTGGGCAAAAACTCATAAGCTTGTATCATTATTGATACTCGTTGTTTTGTATTTAGCCTTTTCAAGAAATTCTGGATATACGCCCTTAATGCAACGAAACGGAGAGATAGGAACCTTAAGCTATGGAACATCGCCAATGGTGGGAACCACAAAAGTCGCACCCAGCAGACTGGCCACTGATGTATACCAGGAAAGCGTTGATTACGCCGCATCAAACCGAAGAGTTGTCACCGAATCGTTCTTATCTTTACAAGTCGCTGACGTTCCCGCCTCTGTAGCGGATATAAAATCCAAAGCTGAATCTTTGAAAGGATTTATGGTAAACGCTAGTGTTTCACGTCCTGAGGAAGCAGCTAGTGGATCAATCACAATTCGGGTTCCTATAACTGAATCAGACGAAATGATTGCTTACCTAAAAGAAAATTCAATTAAAGTCGTAAACGAAGATGTTCAGGGTCGCGATATTACTGACCAATATCAGGATATCGAAACCCGCCTCGCAACTCTGCAGAAAAACAAAGCCAGATTTGAAGTGATAATGGATGAAGCCAAAACAATTAATGAAATCCTGCAAGTTCAGGGACAAATATTCCAGCTTCAGGACCAGATCGACTCATTAATCGGGCAAAGAGATTATCTAAAGAATACGTCAGAAACCGTAAAAATAACGGCTTATTTGGCTACAGATGAATTTGCACTGCCTTATGTTCCGGATACAAGCTGGAGACCGGCAGTTGTCTTTAAGGAAGCTGTAAGATCGTTGATAATGGATTTAAGATCACTGGGAACCAAAGCAATCTGGATAGCGGTTTATACGGTAATTTGGGTTCCGGTTTTGCTTCTGTTAATTGTCACAAGAAGATACTGGAAAATGAGATCTGCGAGAATGGCTTCTGTAAGGAAAAATTAGGCGGTTTTAACCGAGTTCTCCTCCCACCATCTTTTGATAATCAGTCCTGCCGCAATCGAATGATCGGCTTTCCTTCGCTTTTGGGAAATTCCGGCATCGAGCGCCACATCCACACTTTCTTTTGAAGTGGATGTTTCATCCACAAATTCAATTTTCACGTTTGCGTCAATCTTCCCCCGCAGGTTTCCAGCGAATTTCCGAATAATTCTGGAATACCCAACCTCTTCCCCATTTCTATGTGGAATACCAACTACCACAACATCAATGTGCTCCATCTCAACAATTTCCGCAATCTGCAATAAAGCATCGCTTTCGAGTTTACGATTTGGAGTATTCGGGATAATTTTATAAGGCTCGACAAGCAAGCCGATTCCGAGAGCAATACCGATATTGCTTAGACCGTAATCAACTCCCAAGATTCTACTCATGCATAATATTATATAGTAATTCCGGAATAGAACTTAACTTCAAAAAAACTTATACTTCATGCAGTGAACAAAAAACTGTTATTAGATCTAATTGTGATTTCGCTCTGGTCATTTTCAACGGTCCTAATTGGATTTTTGCTCTCAGATGGAAACATCTTTTCGAAAGCTTTTATCTTAGGACTTATCTCTACAATTCCCCCTGTGGTTTATATGTTTGGCAGGAAAAAGAAAAACTGGAAGAAGATATTACTAGGGACTTTAATATTTGGGCTATTCCTCGGACATTTTCTGGAATTTATTGCTCACAGGTCACTAATGTGGGAATGTAAATCGCTGGTTTTTAGCAGCTTAATATTTGGCACTTCCACATATGATTGCACTTTAGGGCATGGATTAATGGTAATTTTTATGATCACTTTCTACGAGCATTTTCTAAATCGGGATATAAAGCATTACATATCTCGAAGAGTACTTCTGGTGCTAATACCTTCCCTACTTATTGGAGGACTACTATATTTCGTTTACCTATTTAATATGGATATACCGCTAACTACTTACCCATACTTATACATTGGCACTATCGCAACAATTCCTTTAATATTCCTTTCTATTAGGAATCATAAAATTATTACTAAATTCTTATTCATTGGGATGTAT
>CAYHDM010000071.1:0-4749 GCA_964355455.1 uncultured Candidatus Saccharibacteria bacterium | reverse complement strand
AGTACTAAGGAAGTTCAGGTACAGTTATTGTAGTTGTAGCATCAACTCCAAATGCTAAGGTAGAACTGCAACTGGATTGGGAAATTCCATCAAGTGTTATTTACTGTTCAACAGTTAGAAAAGATGATGCCGGAAATCTATATATGCCGGCAAACCGGGCAACAGTTGCAAATGGGAATACTCAGGATAAACTATTTTTATTTCCTGATCAAACTGGTGCACTTGGCGTTGAATTTGGAGCTGAAATGGTCGACGGTCAATTATGTCTTTTCCCTGAGTTTTATGGAATACATGTAAGTGGAGCAAGTCTATCTACGTTAATTGCAACAACCTTTATTTCTGCGATTATTTCTGAATTATTAGCTTCCGGGGAAGAATATTCTGAAGAATTGATTATGCAGACATTAAAGGATCTTTGTCCGAAAGTTGATGTCGGTGGTGTCGTAGGCAGAGTTCCCGATATAAATAAGGTCAGAACATTCTTTGGCAGAAAGTTGCTTCTCCCGTCTATCCACGCGTAGTTAGTCGAATTTTAAACTAACGCCAGTAAAATCTATCCGAGCTCCTCAATTTCGATCGCGCCTGTAGGACAGGCATCTCTGGCCATTTTAAGGTTTTCGAATTCGGTCTCGTCGACTTCTTTTGTAACCTCAAATTTTCCCTGGCCTGAAGTCTCATTTTCCGATTTTACTTTTACTCCGTTTACTAGATAAGTTTCCTTATTTTCATTCAGTGCAAAATTTTGAGGGGAAATTGATGTGCAGCTTCCGCAGTCAATGCATACGTCGCGGTTGTAGATAATTTTTATTTTTTTCATATCATAGGAATATACCGTATATTCTATAAGTGTACAAAGCAGGTATGCATTGCTACAATTCTGTGAATGGCTAAAAGAAAGATAGTTTTATTTTCCGCTAACACAAGATATATAGGTCCTCCCCTTGGTCTGCTTTCAATAACGAAATTGCTTGATACTGATAAATACGATATAAAAATAATCACAAGAAATGAATATGATAACTACGAAGAAGAAGTTGTAAAACAATGTGAGGGAGCTCTTTGTCTTGGAATTTCTGTAATATCCGGATTTCCGGTAAAAGTGGCTAAAAAAGTATCGCAAATGGTAAAAGAAAAATACCCGGACCTTCCGATTATGTGGGGAGGATGGCAGACAACGACACTTCCTGAAATTACGCTAGATGCTCCATATGTTGATTATGTATGTATGGGTCAAGGCGAAAGAACTTTCAAAGAATTTGTTGATTTGGTTGAAACCGGCAACCTGAATAAGCCTGCCGGTGTACCCACATTAAGCAAAATAAAACACCTCGGCTATAAAAGAGACGGGAAAATTATTTTAAATGAAAGAACCGGAACAGAAGACCTTGAAAGCCTTCCCGATTTTAATATGGATCTCATTAACTGGGAGAAATTTTTCGAAGTAACTGATTTTGGGAAAAGGGTTTTAAGAATAACCACAAGCTACGGATGTCCATATCGCTGTGCGTTTTGCTGCGAGCCGTATAACTCAAAAAGAATTTGGAAAACTGAATCCGCCGGAAAAGTCATTAATTATATTAAAGAACTTCGCAAAAGAGCTAATTTCGACGGCCTGATGATTGTCGACAGCAATTTTTTTGTAAACGAGCAAAGGGTTTCAGACATATGCAAAGGTATTATAGAAAATAACTTTAACATAAAGATCGGACAGGTAAACGGAAGAACTAATAATCTTGTTAAATATAAACCCGAGACATGGGAACTTCTTAAAAAAGCAGGTTTGTACAACATACTTATAGGAGCTGAGTCGGGAAATCCGGAGACTTTAGATTTTATTAATAAGGATGCCACGGTCGAAGACACATTAAAACTTGTAGATATTTGCAGCAAATATGGGATCTTCTTAGTTGCATCAGTAATTGTCGGGCTGCCTACGGCCAATTATTTTAGAGACAGCAATACAGCCTTTCAAGAGGACTTGGACGGTATTCTGACTTTATACGATAAAATTTCAAAGAATGGGTCAAATCATCATTTGCTTACTTTTCCATATGCGCCTCTGCCATTTTCGCCTTTGTACGATAAAGCTGTAGAACTTGGTTTTGTTCCGCCAACGGACATCGACACTTGGTCAGATTATGAATTCACTACCGTTCATGTGCCATGGATATCTAAAGCAGGATTTAATAAAATTCTCGTTTTAAACTATATTTCCGTAGTTATGAGTGTTGATTTTAAATATCTTTTTGAATCGGTTCCAAAGTATTTGGAAGTGCTTATTGTTCCGGTCATTTCGTCGTTAAAATTCATAAGTAAATTAAGATTCCGAACTAAATTTTTGAGTTTTGCAGTGGATATGTGGCTTTTTAATATGGGAATGCTTGCGTTTGTTATTATAAATAAGAAGCTTAAGCTTGTCGGCTTGGCACATCGATAAAACCTTAGATCTGTCCTATCAATTTATATCCAATTACGGCAAGAGCCTCTCTTAAAAAATATCCCGAAAAGTATTTCCATCTATTCCAGCAGTGGCTGGTCATAGTAGGAGAAATTGTATGGTTTATATCCAACTTATTCGCGATTAAATTTGCGCGGGGTGAATGAAAAGGTTCGGTAACAATTATTGCGGTTGTAAGATTGTTTCTCTTCATAATTTCTTTAGAATAAAGCAGATTTTCATATGTGGAGGTCGACTCTCCCTCTACTAGAATATCATCTATATTTATCTCAGGGTCGATGCCGAGTGCCATTTTTTTCATTTCTTCGCCCTCGTTAGTATTTTGAAACACGGGTTTTTTATCATTTCCTCCTGACATTATGATTTTGTCGGCAAGACCGTCATTGTATAAATCAATTGCGTGCTGAACGCGCGCTTTGACGCACTGGTTTACTTCTCCGTTTATGAAACTTTTAGCACCGAGAACAATTATCGCGTCTGATTTGGTTTTATTATCGAAGTAAACTCTACCTGCGATATATATTGAGGTGAAGATGTAGAGGAGGATTCCACATAAAAGTGTTAAAACTAGGAAATTTCGCACAAGCCGCCTCATTTTGGCTTTAAACATCAACTAATTCTAGAATTCTTATGGAATTGAAGCAAATTGACAATCAAAGTGCGCGATGCTAGGATTCTCACTTGTTCGTGTGGATCCTCCCAAAGCAAAACATATGGTTATAGAGAACTTAACAAGTTTGTCTTCAGGCATGTGTGGATATAGCTTTGAATTACAGCTTCTACTGCTCGGGCAATTTGTGCTTCATTTGATGCTTTTGTCGGTTAGTAATTCACGAAAATATCATTTTGTGCTGGCGCCGGTTTTTCCTATTCTGATTTTTCAGGTCAGCCCATGTTTGAATATGGTCATAATTTCTTCGACCATTTTAGGGATTGTTTTTATAGTGATCTCCAAATTTTTGAACTTCTCATACATCTCAAGGAATAAGTAAATTAGGGTTTAGCGGGGATTTAAACGCTTTATAAAGGCCTTTTCTCTGTTATAATTGAGCGAAGCGAAATTACTAGCGAATTCGAAGAATTCGCGTCTAATTCGAACGCTAGCAGAAATTAGTAGCGAGCAACGCTCGCGTCTAATTCGAATGTTAGCGGAAATTGGTAGCGAGCAATGCTCGCGTCTAATTGTGAACGTGCAAAATGTTATATCTGGCCCCGTCGTCTAGCGGTTTAGGACATCAGGTTTTCATCCTGAAGATCGCGGGTTCGAATCCCGCTGGGGTCACCAGATAAAAAATCCCCACAATGTTAACATCACCAGGGCGGTTATTGCGATTATTTACTGTATTGGCTAAACTGAAATAGTTGAGTGGTTGTAGTGGTTGTGTCTCAAAAAATGCCTTAGTTTACGATATTTTAATGCCCTTAATTCGACCTGATATACTCTCATTTTCTCTAAAGTTTTTGCAACAGACAAATCGTGCTTGTCCTCGTTTAAATCGGTGCGGTCTGGCCCGTTTTTTGACTCTCTTGCTGTTGTTATGTACCTTTCTCTTTCTTTCACCTTCAAAGGTCTACGCTGCCAGCCGTTATTGGGTTGGAAGCGCCGGAGGCAACACAAACGACACAGCCAACTGGTCGGCAGCCCAAAATTCATGCGGAGTAGCCACGGGAGCATCTGTTCCGAGCACAACTGATACTGCTTTCTTTACCTCCTCATGTACAAACGGGGCCACAGTCAACGCAGCCTTCACACCACAGGGAATAAATATTCAAGCAGGATATATAGGAACAATAGCACAAGCAGCTGGAGTAAGCATATCGATTGGTACGGCCAATTACACACAATCGGACGGTACGTTTACCGGTTCAGCTGCGGCAATAACAATTACCGGAGGAAGTTTTAGTTTAAGCACCGGGATATTTACTTCAACTTCCGGTACATTATCAATAAGCGGGTCACTTACTATCACATCCGGAACATTCAATGCAAATGGTGGAACTTTAACATTCAATAGTACCGGAACTTCTACACTTGCATGCAACAGTGCTGTATTCAACGCTGTTAACATTAGTAAGACGAGTTCAGCCAATCTTGTTGTTGGAAGCGCTTGTACGCTTCCACTGGCTGGTACTAACCCTTCATCAACGGCAGATATATCAAATTCCGGTACTATCAATGTTACAGGCACGTGGTCTCTTACAGGAAACTACACTTCCAATTCTGGTGGTGCTTTAATCATGTCGGGGACATCACTTACAGTTTCGGGTTCCATGACTTTAACTGCTGGTAC
>CAYHDM010000070.1:0-4773 GCA_964355455.1 uncultured Candidatus Saccharibacteria bacterium | reverse complement strand
GTCTGGTACCTCCACAGGCTGGGCACCGTAAGGACCTTTGAGGTAATTTCAATATATCACGTTTAGGGGTCTCGATCAGCTATCTAATTTCAAAATGAGGCGATTTAAAAAATGGGACAGAGACAAATAATACACGCTTTAGCATATTAATTTTCGCGTCTCACTGTCCCAATATTGATCATAAGCGGCCATTTGACAAGTTTAATAATCTGCTGTGCGAACAGTATATACAATTATCCACAGCTCAAAGTTGCTCACTCTCCCGATTGCAGGATAATAGAGTCACAAAGTATTGAAGAAGTAATAAAGTATTTGCGAAGCCCATTAACGTCGAAAGGCTCCGCGAGACGAATGTAATTGAAGATGTAATTACCGTTTCGCGGAGCTTTTTGTATTAGTCCTACAAATTTCCCTTAACGGTAAATTATCAATTTATCGTTATTAACTATTATGTCTAAAAAAATTAAAGACCGAAGCTTAAAAATATTTTATGTCTCGGTCAGTGAATTAAAAGAAGCTTTGTACAACGCACGAAAATGGAGTGAGAAAATGATTGAAGAGTTGAAACAGAGCATTATAAAGTTTGGCTTCATAGATCCGATCATTGTTAATTGCGCTCCCAACAGAAAGAATATTGTAATAGGTGGTCACTTCCGTCTTTTCGTGGCTAGGTTGCTTGGATTCAAAACAGTGCCGGTTGTTTACATTAATATTCCCGATGAAAAGAAAGAGAAGGAAATAAATTTAAGGTTGAATCATGCCGTCGGCACATGGGATCCTGATCTGCTCAAGAAAATTGAAATTGATTTGTTGCTGGATGTAGGTTTTGAAGATTTGGAGCTTCATGAGATTTGGAATGATGTCCTAGAGACTGAAGAGGATGACTGGAATATTGAACAGGAGATAGCGAAAATCAAAAAGCCAAAAACAAGACCGGGGGATATATACCAACTTGGCCCCCACAGAATAGCTTGTATGGATTCAACCGATCCGGAATCACTCAAAAAATTATTTGATGACGAAGTGGCATCGATGATTTTCAGTGACCCAATTTATAATGTGAAATTAAATTATAATTTGGGCGTTGGAGGAAAATCAAATTACGGCGGCCAAGTTGATGACTGTAAAACTGATGCTGAGTATAAGGAATTCTTAAAAAAATCTCTTGATGCCGCACTGGCTGTATCCAAAAAAGATCTCCATGTCTTTTACTTCTGCGACCAAAATTATGTCGGCACAGTTCAGAATATTTTCAAAGAAGCTGGTCTTGAAAACAAGAGGACTTGTCTGTGGGTAAAAAATGGGTTCAATGTGACTGATAAAATTGCGTTCAACAAGGGTTATGAGGCATGTCCATACTCAATTCGAGGCAAGCCGTATCTGTCTCCAATTAACAACCTGAATGAAATTCTAAACAAGGAGGTTGGAAGCGGAAACAGAACCATTGATGACATCTTAGATTTGCTCGATATATGGCTCTGCAAAAGATTGCCAGGACAACAGTACATTCATCCAACTATGAAGCCAGTTACTCTTTACGAAAAAGCGATCCGAAGATGCAGCAAGCCAAATGACATAATTTGTGATTCGTTTCTTGGCAGCGGTTCCTCATTAATAGCGGCAGAAGAGCTTCATCGCCGACTTTATGGCTGTGAAATTCAAGAAATTTTCTGCGACTTAATTATCAAAAGATATGAACAACTCACAGGCGACAAAGCCAAAAAGATTAATTAGTAGGGGTGATATTTTTCTCTTAGGTAGCCACAAATTATTGGTCGGAGATGCCAGAGATACTGAAGCGGTTAACAGGTTACTGGGAGATGAAGAAATATCTTTAATTTTGGCTGATCCTCCCTACGGAATTTCTGTAGTCCAAAGCAAGGAAGGATTTGCCAATCTCAGGTTTAAAAAGAACATTGAGAATGATGATATCTCATCTGAGGCAGAGTATTCCAAATTTACAAGCAATTGGCTATTCCCAGTAGTGGATAAATTGGAGAGGTATAACTCGGCATATATTTTCAACTCGGACAAAATGATTTTTGCCCTGAGAGAAGGAATGCAAAATGCCGGATTCAATTTTTCCCAGCTTCTAATCTGGATCAAAAATCACTCAGTTATAGGCCGCAAAGATTATCTGCCCGCTCATGAATTGATCGCCTTCGGCTGGCACGGGACTCATAAGTTTATGAAAGCAAAGGACAAATCAGTTATATATTGTCCCAAGCCAAATAAAAGCGCGCTCCATTCAACAATGAAGCCGGTGTCTTTAATCAGAAGACTGATTCTAAACAGCTCAAAAATTGGCGATGTGGTTTATGATCCATTCCTCGGATCTGGCACTTGCGTCATAGCTTCCGAGCATACTCGAAGAAGATGCTTTGGAATTGAAGTGGATTTAGAACACTGTCAGACAATCATAAATAGGTTCGAAAAGTTAACAGGCATTAAAGCTAAAAAATTATGAAAAAGGATAGAACAAAAGAATTGCTTTTAGAGCAGTTAAAAAAGACGCCGATCGTTCAGGCCTGCTGTGAAAAACTTGGTATCAGCCGAAGCTCATATTACAGGTGGTGCGAGCAGGATCCTGAATTTGAGAAGGCATTACAATCTTCCCTCCTTGAGGGTCAACAGCTTGTGTCAGATTTAGCTGAATCGGAATTAATCGGATCAATCAGAGACGGAAATATGAAAGGAATAATTTTCTGGCTTAAAAACCATCGCGATACCTACAAGCAGAAGCTTGAAATTCAGGGGCAAATAAAGAGTCTTGAAGAGAGGCTTTCTCCGGAACAAGAGTATCTCTTCAAACAGGCCATGAAAATGTCTTCCTTAATTACGGAAGAAAACATTAAAAAGTTAGATAACCAAAACAATCATGAAATTAGAAAAGAAGACGCTGGTGACTAGAATAATGGAGTCAATCATACATCAACCCATTTTCCGAAGGTTTTTGGCTCGCAAAAGTCATAGCTGGTTTTTCTCAATATACTTTTCGGATTACGTTGAGTACGAGACTGCTCCGTTCCAGCATGAATTATTTGATTTAACCGAAAGAGATGATTGGAATTTGCTGGCAGTCATGGCCTTCAGAGACAGCGCGAAATCGACCATTCTCAATACCTCTTTTGCCCTTTGGTCTATCCTTGGTTCGTCTCAGAGAAAATTCGTTCTCATACTCACTGAAACTAAAGGCCAGGCAAGGCAAATCATGATGAACATTCGCGGAGCAGTTGAAAGAGATGCCTGGCTCCGAAATGACATGGGACCGTTCAAACAAGATAGTCCCGAATGGACTTCTTCCTCAATCGTTTTTGAGAAATATGGTTCTCGAATTTCGGTTCTTTCAACCGAACAGATTGTTAGAGGCCTCCGCCACAATCAATACAGGCCCGACCTCCTTATAGTTGATGATTGTGAAAGTTCAGGGTCTGTTAAAACCAAAGAAAGCAGAGAAAAGACCTATACTTGGCTGAAATCCGAAGTGTTTCCTGCGGCAGGCAAAAATGCCAAGAAAGTCATTATCGGCAATCTGCTTCACCTTGACTGCCTGATGCTTCGCCTAAGGAAAGAAATTTCCGAGGGCAAGCTTGATGGCATATGGAGAGAGTACCCGCTTATATCCAAAGAAGGGGTTATAGCTTGGCCTGGAAAGTTTCCTGATATGGAAGCAATTGAAAAAGAAAAGAGGAAAATCGGAAATGAAATAATCTGGCAGAGAGAATTCTTGCTTAACCTTGTGGCCGAGGATGATCAGGTAATCAAATTCGAGTGGCTGGAAGGCCAGGATTACGAAGGGTTGCCTGATAACGAGTTTCTGGTGCGAACTGTTATATCAGTTGACCCCGCTTCTTCTAAGAAAGAGAACAGCAGCAATACTGCTATGGTTGTGGTGAGTGAATACAAAATTGACGGCAAGAGGAGATTTTATGTTCATCCTAATCCGATAAATGAAAAATTATCGGGTATGGAAATTGAAGAGAGGATTAAAAATCTTTATCGCTTCCATCAGAAAAACGGGCCGGTTGAAATTCTAATGGAGACTACCTCAAACAATTATCTTTCTGAGAGGTTGAATAAAGAATTCTTTAGAACGAAAGAATGCAGGCCGAGGGGAGATAAAAGGGAGAGATTAATTATGGCTGGATCTCCGGTTCAGGCCAAAACGGTTTTCTTTCATAAAACCAATAACAGAGAACTTAAAACGCAACTTTTGGGATTCGGTCATGAGAAAGACGACTTAGTGGACGCATTCAGTCAAGGTATTAATGAGCTCACTACTTTAGAACCAATAATGGAAGTCGGAATAATGCCGATTGAGATAAAACCAAGCAGAAGAAGGAATAGTTTTTGGCAGGATAAATATGATGAATCATCCGTTGTAATTATTGATTGCAGTTAAATCTTTGTGATTCTCTGTATTTCCGAATCAATCTCTTGGATTAGCTGGTCTGTGAACTCTGTGTGGACCGGATGTGTAATTCGCTGAATATTTATTGCCGGTCTGTAGGCGGAGATAAGCACTGACTCTTCTCTTTTTACTTCTTCTTCCGAAACCGGAGAGGCACTAAGCCAGACAATGAAATGAATACCTTTCTTTCGGTATGAGCGAGTACCTGGTCCATATTTATTCTTGTAAATTTTCTGGAATTGCTTTTCGGTTGGTTTGGATCCGTATATCGTTGCCCAAAAAGCGGCTCTTTCATCCAAGAGTTCTTCTTTGATACGCGCGTAAAGCGAAGATGTTTTCTTATTACCCGCTTTTCCAAGATA
>CAYHDM010000069.1:2014-4806 GCA_964355455.1 uncultured Candidatus Saccharibacteria bacterium | reverse complement strand
AACACTGAAGCTATTAGAATATATCCGGGAGTATCGTTCTTAAACTTTAAATCCACTGACGGGCTATATATCGCCGCGTCTATACCAACCGGTGAATCCTGTTCATAATACGCGACGCGGTATGAGTGCGCGTTTCTTTCAACTATCGGAAGTCCGGAATTTAAAGCTGCGCGGAAAAGAGTGGTTGAGACCTGGCAAACGCCTCCTCCGTCACCTAAAACAGTTCTGCCCTCACTTATAATATATGCACTGGTGTAACCTGTTGCACGGGAGATTCCTCCGACTGATTTCACAAAAGAAAAAGTTTCACCGGGAGGAACCATCGTTCCGCCTACTCTCGATGAGGCCAATCCTATGTTATAAACTCTTCCCGGGATTGATCCTTTAAATCTAGATGATCCGACACCTAAAAGTTCGCTTATCCCGAATTCGTTTTCGGATTCCGGAACTGAAGCGACGTGAACCTGTAAAGGTATTTCCTTAGTTTTTGCCAATATATTTTTCTTAGCTTCTTCCGAACTTTCTTTTATTTTCAAACGTAATCCGACTTCTGAAGAAACAAATTTTACGGCTTTTCCGTTTTCGACTTCTAAAACCTGTCCCCGGGGATTTCTATCAATTTCAGACGCTATTCCGGTCATTTTCTTCGCAAGCCCAAGGTTATTTATCACTAAAACAACATTCCCGTTCGGATCTTTTTCAACATCAAATAGAGAAATCAGCTCTTCTTTTGATAAGCTCCATACTCTGGCCTCATATTTAAATGTATATCCGACATTAATATGTTCCTCCAACTGATTCTTAACTCTATCTAGATCATCAATCGTAAACTGGGGTTTGGTCTCAAATAAAGGCTCATCAACCGGTCTAAAATTTTCAGAAGCAAATCCGTTAATAATTTTTTCTTTTACTAATACGTCATTGAAGGATTTACCGGCAGTTCCATCAACGATAACCAATTCGCCTTTTATTATTTCAAAATGGGTCTCACCTGCTTGCAGACCGGCTTCCTTTTTAATTTCCGTTAAAACTACTTCCATTTTAGATTCGTCGTATTTATACGCGGGAATAATATTTTCCGGAACAAAAAGCGATGTTAACTTACTTTCAAGCGCATCAATGAAATTGGACTGACGCCCGATTTCAAATGCTTTAGATGTGGTTTCAATAGGGAGATACTTAAAGCCGATATCTTCAAATGAAATATCCGTTTCATAATCCTGCCCGATTTTAACTTTAATTAAGCCGTTTTGCGGAAATTCGTTGCTGATTTTAGCGATCGATTCCTGAACGGTCAGTCCGCTAAAATCATGCCCGTTAAGGTGCACCTTCCATATGATTTTATCGGCAAAATACAGATGATATCCTATAAATGCAGCAATCAATATGAAATAGACCGAATACAAAAAGCGGCTTAATGGCCATTTTCCACCCCATTTCTTAAGTTTTTTACGCTTTATGGTTGGCATGTTCATATTTTAGCTGAATTTTAGGTACTTTTGTACATTTTCCTTAATCCACTTATGATGAATTTTATAGTCTGTATCCATTTCTTTGACCGCCGACCAGAAGTTTTTACTATGGTTGTGATGTTTTAGGTGGGCAATTTCGTGTTTTACTATGTATTCCATAATATTTAAAGGGAATTTAATTATCTGCCAGTTGAAATTGAGGTTCCCATACGATGAACAGCTTCCAAGCCGGGTTTTCTGGTTTCTAATCACAATCCTATTGTGCTGGTATCCAAATTCATTGCAGAATTTGTACACGGAGCCTGTAATTATGGATCTGGCTTCTTCACGTTTTTGTTTTTCTGATTTTGATATAAACATGAAATTTTTCGGCATCAAAAAAGCGCCTCTTCTAATAATCCTATATATAGGAGAGGCGCTTAAAGAGACCCAATTAAGCCCATTTATAAGCCATCGCCATTAGCCTGCGTTCTTGAGAAATATTCGCCGTGGTATTTAAAATATGCCTCATCTCCACCTTGTTCTCTTGCACAATTTGCAGCAACCGCAGCTTGTGTAGCAACAGGATCATGAAACGGTAACGGCAAGTCCCTAAACACCAGCTTTACCTTACCTGTGTCTATGTATTCAGATAATAACTGCGGATAAGTGGTTTTAAAATGCCTCTGACAAAACGGACATTCATAGTCACTAAATTCAACGATAGTGATTGGTGCATTTGGGTCTCCCTTAACAGGATCATCTCCAAATGAGACCTGTTGTGATATTTCCGCGATGCTTTTCGGCAGATTTCCTGCCTGATCAGGACCGATCGAGTTAATTATCTTTTGATCGTCTCCTTCATTTAGGCCGTCGATTACGCCCTTAAAAGCTTCAAAAGGATAAGCACCTGCAATTCGAACTCCATATGTCGAACCGTTCCCGCTTTTACCGATGAAAAATGCCGGAGTCCCATTAGCTCCATATTGCCCTGCTTCGGCTATATCGTCTTTGACTTCGGACGCATCGAATTTATCCATACACTGACCAAACTGATCGGCGTTCAAACCGACTTCGGATGCTAAATCTATAAATTTCTGATATTTGGAACCAAGCTCTGTAGTTGCTGTTCCGGTAGTTGCGCCTTTTCCGCCTAAAAAATTATTTGAATATAAAACTGCACCCGCTATTATTACTCCTGCTACAACAATTGCAATCGGAGTTGCGAGCGATGCGACCATTGAAGTCGACGGTGTCTCTTTTTCATTTTTTTCTGCCATAAATTTTGTTCACAAAGTTTAGTAGCGAACTTTTAAGTTCGCGTTTAATTTTTGATTGCAA
>CAYHDM010000069.1:0-2004 GCA_964355455.1 uncultured Candidatus Saccharibacteria bacterium | reverse complement strand
TAGTAGCGCAACTTTGCGCGTCTAATTCTCATATAACTAATAATCACTAAACAATATCATGGATTCTGCAATATTTGTATGAGAGAATCCAATAATATTAATGAGCCAGAACAATTTACCACAAGTTTTAGTTATAAGTCGCGGACTAGTTCAATTCGAAAACAAATATCTTTTTATAAGAAGGCATCACGAAGACAGTTATTCTCCGGATAAATGGGAAATGCCTGGAGGGAAATTAGATAATGGCGAAACGATAGAAGAAAATCTTATTAGAGAGTGTTTTGAGGAATTGGGATTAAATTTAAAACTAATTCGGACAGATTTTGCAGTAGTAAACGAAATTGGGATAACAGGCAAATATGAAGGAATTTTAGCAATCACGATATTGGGATTACTAAGCTCGACTTCTTCGTCAGTAAAAATTAGTAAAGAACATACCGAACACAAATGGTTGACTCTTGATGAAGCCAAAAATCTAGATTTGACGCCTGCTTCGGCTTTACTTGTTAAAAGAGTTACCGGGGAAAGCTATTTAATGGACTTGCTTAATAATTCCCGGGCTTTGTCTTTTCCTAATAAATAAATTGATTCAAAAAGCGGAGGGGAAATTTTACTGGCGGCTATAGCGATTCTTATCGGATAAAATACCTCCCCTACTTTCCAACCTAATTCTTCCGCTTTATTTTTAACTTTCATCTCAATTTCTTTTATATTTTCTAAATTCCAGGTTTCTATATTTTCGATTTCTGTATAAACCCATTCTAAGTGTTTCTTTACTTCCTCCTCATTTTTATTTGCCAAAAGCAGTTTTTCATCAAGTTCAACATTATCAATAAAAAATCTATTCAGCGGAAGCAAATCCTCAAATTTCTTAATCCGTTCTTTATTGATTTCAATAAACAAAAGCCGGTCGGCATCCATCAAACTAGATAGAAAATCAGCCACTTGGCGATAGTTTTCCATAGACCAGTGCGATTCGTAAACCGTCGCACCCTGATATTTTTCGTTAATGCAAAATCCAAGCCATTCGTTTAATTTCTCCAGTAATTTTTCATTTGATAGTGATTGAATATACTGCCCGTTCATCCACTCCAGTTTTGTAACATCAAATTTGGGGCTAAGTGCCGACATATCCTTCAAATCAAAAGTCCCTATGAATTCTTCAAACGTGAAAATCTCTTTTTGTTCAGGATGACTCCAGCCTAAAAGTGAAATAAAATTAAGAACTGCTTCGGGAAGAAATCCGCGCTTTTTATACCAATCGACACTTGAATGACCGTTTCTTTTTGACAATTTCGACCCATCCATATTAGTGATCATCGGAGTATGCGCAAATTCCGGCATCTCCCAGCCAAAAAAATCGAATAATAATTTATGTTTGGGAAAAGACGTTATCCATTCTGGACCACGAACAACATGAGTAACTTCCATTAAGTGATCGTCGACAACTACTGCCAAATGATATGTCGGAAATCCGTCGGCTTTCAAAATTACCTGGTCATCAACTAAATTGGATTCGAATTCTATTTCTCCTCTTATTAAATCTTTAACAATTATTTTTACGTTTTCGGGAACTTTCATTCGAATCACGTGTTTTTCGCCGTTTGCGATTTTCTCGAAAACTTCCTCGGACCGCAAATTTCGGCAGTGCTTATCATACATAGATGTTTTACCAGCTTTTTGCTGTTGCTGTCTGACCTCTTCTAATCTTTCTTTGGAACAAAAACAATAATATGCGTGACCTTTTTCAATTAATTCTTCGGCATACTTTTTGTAAATATCCAAACGTTCTGATTGACGATAGGGGCCGTATGATCCTCCATGCTTAGGAGATTCATCGGGATTCAAGTTAAACCAGTCAATTGCTTTATACAATGCCTCTTCGGCATCCTCAATAAATCTTGCACGATCGGTATCTTCAATACGAAGAATAAATTGGCCATTATTTCTGACAGCATAAGCTTTATCGAATAAGATCGGAAGAGCGTCGTGTAGGGAAAGAGT
>CAYHDM010000068.1:4124-4891 GCA_964355455.1 uncultured Candidatus Saccharibacteria bacterium | reverse complement strand
GTCTCATATTCCGATTGAACTTTATACAAGTAATGAAATTGGAGACGCGATTACACTTTTTGAAGCGGATAACGAGCGTGCCGAGGCAGGTTTTATCGCGGATACAATCGCTTTGCTTTCAGCCGGAATTGGAGGAGGAAATTTCGAAGGATATCCCGACGAATTGCGATATAAAGAATTCGCGGTTTTATACCGAACGAATGCCCAGTCCCGGGTTCTTGAAGAGGCTTTGTTAAATGTTGGAATTCCATACAAAATTATCGGAGGAGTCCGCTTTTATGACCGTAAAGAAATAAAAGACGCGCTCGCGTATTTGAGGGTCTTTTATAATCCGCTTGATGAAATTTCATGGAGCCGATGTATAAATGTTCCAACCCGAGGTATCGGTCCGAAATCTTTTGAAAAACTTCGTGAAGAAAAATTTGATATTGATGCAGTCGAGGAGGCAACCGGAGTTGAATGGAAAAAATACATATTAAATTCGCAGGAAATGAAGCCGATTGATTTACTCGACGCAGTTTTCAAAGACTTCGGCTATTTAGAATATTTAAACGATGGAACTGAAGAAAGTCTGGGACGTATTGAGAACCTGAAAGAATTACGGACAGTTGCTAAACAATACCCAAATCTAGCCGACTTTTTGGAAAATGTCGCCTTAGTCGAATCCTCAAATAAAGCCGCATTAACCGACGACAACACTGTAACTTTAATGACATTACACGCCGCAAAAGGTTTAGAGTTTGAAACAGTTTTTTTGGCGGGGCTTG
>CAYHDM010000068.1:0-4114 GCA_964355455.1 uncultured Candidatus Saccharibacteria bacterium | reverse complement strand
GATGCGAGTCTTAGTCCCTCAGCTCTGCAGTATTTTAAAAAAATTGCCTTTTTTGGCGGGGCTTGAAGAGGGGATTTTTCCGCATTCAAGATCACTTGCTGATCCAAAAGAACTGGAAGAAGAGCGTCGCCTTTGTTATGTCGGTATAACCCGAGCCAAAAAAACTTTATACATGACATATACCAGAAGCCGAACTTTCTTCGGACAAACGGGATCATCGCTGGTTAGCAGGTTTATTTCGGAGATCCCGGAAGATTTGCTGGATTTCAGGTTCGGATAAGTTAAATTGGAAAAGAGCTCGAAAAAGCCTTATACAATGATATACTCACAGTAATATGGCCCGAAGAGGACGTAAGCCCAAACGTCAGTTTAACTGGAAGAATTCCAAAGGAACTATAGTCTCCGCAATATCTTTACTCTTGCTCGTTTCAGGGGTTATATCCTTATTGTCCATTTTTGCCGGAGTCGCCGGAGGTTCTCTGAATTCCGAGCTTCGCGGGTATCTCGTCGACGGTTTCGGATTTATTTCCTTAATGGTTCCCTTTATTCTTGTTTATAGCGGGCTTTACTTTATCGGCACACTTAGGTGGAAAATTTTGAGAGCCAGAATTTTATCGGGATTAATAGTCCTTTTTATAGGATTACTTGGGATTTTCGGATCACTTCTTGGTGGAACAGCCGGTCAGTATATCCAATCACAAACGGCGGTTTATATCTCAACCCCCGGAGCCGTTTTTTTCTACATCGCCTTTGCAATATTTGGAGTAGTTTTGATTACAAATATAGGAATTGATTCCTTTGTCGAAAAAATTACACATTTAATTGAGACTATTAAAGTCAAAATATTCAAAATCGGTCCCGATGTTCACGTTTCGGACGAAGGAACTGATGTCATAAACGCAGATTTGGTCCGGTCCGAGACTCCGAAAGGAGATATCGTTGATAACGATTTCCGTCATCAGGCAAGTTTCGACTTCACATCTCCAACAGTTGAGACCCCGCATGATCGCGATTTCCAATTGGTCAAACCTCCGTCTGCCCCGGTTGAAGATGAAAACGAGCTTGTTAGTGGGGAAGTCTATTCGGATGAAAAGGAGTCCGCGGTAAAAATTCCGAGGCTTCCATATTCTAATAAAGTTTGGGAATATCCTCCCTTAAGTCTGCTTGATAATACGCCGAACCAACCCGGAAATGCGGGAGATGTTGCAGGCCGGGCAAATGCAATCGAGGATACTTTGCGGGCATTCGGAATCAAAGCCACAATTTCTGACCACCATATCGGACCTGCCGTTACAAGATATTTAGTAAATCCGGCTATCGGGACAAAATTATCAAAAATTAAAAATTTAAGTGCGGATTTGGCCTTAAGATTAAGATCTCCAAGCGGATCGGTTCGTATCGAGGCTCCTGTTCCTGGAACAAGTTTAGTTGGAATCGAAGTCCCTAACTTTTCACCTTCGACAGTTTCATTAAGAAGTGTCTTGGAATCTCCGGAAATGCGCGCGGCAAAGGGTAAGCTAACGATAGCCCTCGGGCACGATGTTACAGGAAAACCTCTAATTCAGGATATTTCTATATGGCCGCACGCCTTAATTGCAGGTGCAACGGGTTCAGGGAAATCCGTAATGCTGAACGCGATTATTTCCACTTTATTATTCAGATGCTCTCCGCAGGAATGTCGGTTTATAATGATCGATCCAAAACTTGTCGAGCTTAGCCAGTACAACGGAATTCCGCATTTGTTAACTCCTGTTGTTACTGATGTGGAGCAAAAAGCTGTTTCTGCATTTGCATGGGCTGTTGCCGAAATGGAGCGCCGGTACAAATTATTTTATAACGCCGGTGTACGTAATTTGGAGGATTTCAATAAAAAATCAGGATTTCAGGCTGAGCCATATATTATGCTTGTTGTTGATGAGCTTGCGGATATGATGATGGTAGCCGCGAGCCAGGTCGAAAAGTATATTATCCGCCTTTCACAAAAATCCCGCGCAACCGGAATTCACCTGATTATGGCGACACAAAGGCCTTCAGTAAATATCATAACGGGGACAATTAAGGCGAATGTTCCGACACGTATTGCATTTAAAGTTACATCAAATACCGATTCGCGGGTTGTTATTGACCAGTCGGGAGCCGAAGTTTTGATCGGGCGCGGAGACATGCTTTTTGTTCCGCCAAATGATTCAAAACCGATTCGTACACAGGGTATATGGGTTTCAGATGATGAAATTACACGTTTAGTGGAATTCTTGAAGAATTCAGGTGTCAAGCCTGATTATAAGGAAGAAATTTTGGCACAGAAAGTCACGGCAGTTACCGGAGGAAATGTTGCCAAACCGGGAGATATTGACCCCAAACTCGTTGAAGCTTTAGAAATTATAATGCAGGACGGAAAAGCATCGGCTTCCTATTTGCAGCGCAAACTAGGACTCGGTTACTCAAGGGCCGCTCGTATGATTGACGATATGGAAGACGCCGGAATTATAGGCCAGGCCCGTGGAAGCAAGCCCCGTGAAGTTCTGATCGCCAGTATCGAAGACGCGATGGTTCGTCTGCAAAGTGTCGGAAGCGGAGGATCGTCGGAGAGTGCGGAAAACGATTTTTAGGGCTTCACCCGCTATACCCCATAGCATTGACAACCTCACCACTTTTTGTATAATTATGCCCGTCTACAGCTCGTAGGCACTTTTTCGTACATTTATAACTAACTTACACTTTTATATCTTTGGGGTAGAAAATCTTACGGATTAATGCCGAAATCAGCTGGTTTTTCTACCTCAAAGGTAGCCTCCATAAGACCTCGTCAGGGGATGTCCTGAAAGGTGAATCAGCCAAGATTTTTTGGGAGATTCTATGCTTTCAGGCAAAGTGAGGAATAAGTCACATCAAGGAGATTTTCTGGTAGCGCGGAAAGCACTGTGAGTTTTTCGTTCACGGTGTGACTTAGGTAATCCTTTTTGTAATTCCCTGGGAGGGAAAACTCGTACCATGCCAAAAGCACTGTCACCGAAGGAGATTCTGCCACACAAGACCACTGAGGTCGAATTGTGGCCGATCAAGGTTCTCAACGGTCAGACGATCGTCGAGATGTTGGTCTCCAACTGGCGCCATCCGAAGTATGATCCGGATGTCTGCGAACTGGGAACGGAGCAGGAAGAGGCGCCAAACCGGCAGCCTATAATTCTTCCTGTTGTTTTGTCTTACGACGCCCTCCGAGAGGCGTTGAAATCCGTGGTTTTCCTTCTGGAGTTGCTGCACGACGATGATGGTGAATATTACCAAATCGTCGCGTCAGTGAATTTCGGCGAGTTTGGAGCCCATCCATATATTTTGTGGATCGAGTCCCAACCCGGTTATTTTCGGGGAAGGGATGTGGAAACGGTCAGGGGGCTGTTCCAGCTCGCTGACGAACGCAAGTTTCTGCGCGAGGTGCTGGCACGGGAAAAGGTCCGCCATGAGGCGGAACTCGCGAGTTATAGGGTCGAGCACACGGCGCGGTAGTGTAAGTTAGGTTCCAAGAGGGAACAACCAAGAGCGCAGTTCGCAAGAACCGCGTCGCAGAGTTTACTCTGTTCATCTTAGGTTGTTCCCTTGTTTTTTTGTATTGACGGACGTTATTTCTACCTCAGTTCAGTAGCTAGGTCGGTTGACTTACTATGGGCTATTTGTTATAATGTAGCCATTCAACTGAAAGGTTCAAATATCATAAAAACGCATGATATTTGAGTTTTTTAGGCCTCACCGCCCGAAAACCTCTATAGAACGTTGGAAACTGACAATGGACTCCCCAAGGAGGGAATCATGTCTAAGAAAGATGCGATGACCCTTGCGGTTTCGATGTTGTTTTTGCTCGCACTTGCACTCTTGGCAAGTGTGACCGTTGAGGCGATGGGATACACTTCCCACTTAGCGAAGACACTCGCCCAGGTAGTGGCAATCTCGGTCGTCGGCATCATCTTTTCTATTTGGCTATATTGGCCACGAAAAGCCAACAAGTAGTAAAAACGCAAGAGTGAAGCCTCGAAGCTTTAGGAATTGGACAAGCACCTCGCTAGTCCGCATTATTCTTAAAACTTCACTTCACTCTTGCACGCTGTTGCGCATAGCGCCT
>CAYHDM010000067.1:2047-4896 GCA_964355455.1 uncultured Candidatus Saccharibacteria bacterium | reverse complement strand
TACACGACGCTCTTCCGATCTTTTTAGCAAAGATTTCATGGATGAGACACAGATTATAGCAACCGCCCTTTCTGTTGATGGTAAGAATTCCGCCGGATTGGTAGCTTTTCTGGCTACATCCGCGGCATTATCAATCAGCGGGCTTCCATTTAATGGGCCGATTGTTCCGGTTAGAGTTCAGAAAGAGAATAAGGAATCGGAAGTTAAAGTCAGCTTTAACGAAAGCGACGAACATAATTATCTGGATTTAGTCGCTTCATATATTAAAAATGGAGAAAAAGTCCAGGCAATAGAGGCACACGCGCATGAAATCCCCGAAAAGGAGCTTATTGAGGCTATAGAAATTTCCGCAAAGGAATCAAAACCATTATTCGATCTTCTTAATGAATTTTCGAAAAAGGCCGGTGTTCCTGCCAGAAAGTATGAAAAATCATGGTTGAACCGCGAGGCTATTGAAACCTTTCATAAAGATGTTTTTCCGCGGATAAAAGAGATTAAAAGCAGCGGAATACAATTTAAGTCAAAAGAATGGGACGACGCGATGAAAGATATAGAGAGCGATCTGACAAAAAAGTATGCCGATAAATATGAAGCGGCTCAAATAGTAGCTTTTGTAGGTGAAGCAGAAAAAGATTTCATACGCGAGCTTGTTGTTAATAAAAACGAACGTATTGACGGCCGCAAAATGGATGAAATCAGGCCATTAAGCGCCGAAGTCGGAATTCTTCCCCGTGTTCACGGATCAGCTTTATTTAATAGAGGATTCACGCAATCCCTTTCAATTACAACGCTGGCATCCAGATCACAAAGTTTACTGGTTCAGTCAATGACCGGAGAAAAAGAGAAGTACTATATGCATCACTATAATTTCCCTCCATTTTCTACAGGGGAAATCGGAAGAGTAGGTGGAGCCAACCGCCGTGCAATCGGCCACGGACTTTTAGCCGAAAAAGCTTTGATTCCGGTTTTACCTGACGGCGAGGCTTTCGGATATGCGATTAGGGTTGTTTCCGAGATTTTATCTTCAAACGGATCGACTTCCATGGCTGCTACATGCGCATCATCGCTAGCATTAATGGACGCCGGAGTGCCCATAAAGTCACATGTCGGAGGAATCGGTGTAGGTTTATTTGTTGATAATAATAAAGATGAACCATCTTTAGATGAATATAAATTATTGACTGATATTGTCGGCGTCGAAGATTTTGCAGGATATATGGATTACAAAATGACCGGAACGCGCAAAGGTGTAACCGCGATCCAAATGGAACTTAAACTAAAAGGGCTGCCCGTAGCCTTAATCGGCAAATTAATTGAAGTCTCCAGAAATGCAAGAATGAAAGTTCTTGATGTAATGGATGACGTAATTTCCAAACCACGCGAAACTGTAAACGAATATGCTCCAAAACTTATTTCTTTAAGAATTAATAAAGAGGATATCGGAATGGTAATCGGCAGCGGGGGAGTGATGATTAAAGGATTAATGGCCGAATTCGAAGTTGAAATTGACATAACCGAAGATAAAGATTTCGGTTTGGTCAGCATTTCCGGAATTGATAAAGAGAAAGTTCAGGCCGCGTATGATTACATCCTCGGAATGATAACTCCGGTTGAAGTCGGAGAAACTTACAAAGGTCTTGTTACAAGAGTCGAACCTTATGGCGCTTTTATCGAAATTGCTCCGAATCAAATCGGTTTGCTTCACGTTTCGGAATTTTCTTACGAATTTACTGAAGACATAAGTAAATTTATAAAAGTTGGAGATGAATTGGAAGTAAAAGTTATAGGGAAAGAACAAGGCAAAATTTCAGTTTCCAAAAAAGCATTAGAACAACCCCCGGAAGGATATGTCCCCCCGATGCCCCGCGAAAGAACCGGCCGAAACGACAGAGATCGCAATAGCCGTGGCGGAGATCGAAACAGCAGGGGCGGCGGACGAAGATACAACGACTATTAAGCTAAAAATTCGAAAAACTTTTGAAAAGCTAATAATCCTCGGTACAACCCTGAATAATGCACACTTTACACATATAGCCTGCGGAAGCTTTTCAAAAGTTTCCCAAATTATTTAGATGTTACAATAGGTCTAATATGCCCGGTAAATATGAGATGTGCGAACAGTGTGGTTCAATATTAAAAACTCCAGTATGTATGAAATGCGGATACGACTCCGCTGCTATTGCTGAAGTTTCGTCTGACGATGAGACAATTGAACCAAGCAAAAATCCTGAAACTAAAGCGGTTCCAGATGAGATAGAGGCTCATGAGCAGGTCAGGTCAATTTTTACTGATATAGCTATAGCTTCAGGTGTTGTCGGCGCTGATGCTCCCAAAAAAGGAGTTCAGAAAAGATTTTTGGCTCCTCTTCTTTTATTTTTCGTATTTTCCTCATTTATTGGAGCTTCATACTGGCGGTTTATTTATTTTACTCCCGAATATGTAAGCCCGCTGGTTTTATCCGCTGAAGATATTAAAGCCGTTGATGGAGCTGTTGAAAGTACCGCGAGTACTTCCGAAAATCCTGAAAATGAAAAAACAATCGAACTAGACAGCGGATTAGAAGAAGGCAATTTCGCAACCGGTAATTTTGCACAATTCGGAGCTCCAAATACACAGATCCTTATTCAGGCATTTAATATAAAAAATGTATTCAAAAGGTTCGAAAAGGAACAAGTGCTGAAAGAGCTTCAGGATGGATATAAAGTAAGTGATGATGATTTAGAAGTCTATTTTTCAAAGGGATTTGCCTATTTTGTTCCCGGCGAAAATTTAGACACATGGGGATTTGTGATTGGTGTAAATGTTAAAGGCAAGGAATATGTGGAAAAAAGGGTCGCTGAAATTAAAGT
>CAYHDM010000067.1:0-2037 GCA_964355455.1 uncultured Candidatus Saccharibacteria bacterium | reverse complement strand
TAAAGTAAAGAAAGAAAATCCAAAATATAAATTTGCTAAGTACTCGGCGGCTTTAGTCGAAATTTCCGTGGAGAAAGTTGAGGAAAGCACTGAAAGTGCAGAAGAAAAGAACGAAGAGACCGAAGATAGCAGTGCCCCCAATTCGCAACTCTTTTTGTTGATATCCAATTCAAAAGAATATTTAGACCAGATGAAAGAAGCTTCGGAAGGCAATTTAACGAATCTCGCAAACGAAGCCACTTATGCAAGGTCTAAGGTGGATCTTCCACAAGTCGGAGAAGTTATGGTTTACAAAGAGAAAGATACTCCCGTTTGGGCTACTTTAGCGGATGTTATTGCCGGCAAATATTCTTATGTCGGATTAGACAAAATTCTAAAGACTATACAGTCGGTAGGTTTAGCTTTTTATTCTGTTGATTCTAAACTTAAGATTTCTTTGTCGGAGAACTAGCCATTTTGTTGTTAGGCCCTCAAAAACTGCTATATTTGAGTCTTTTTTGTGTTAAAATAACACTTGCTTGATGCAAGGTTGGCGCGAAAACCTCCATGCTTCTTTTTTCTGAAATTGCCTGAAGGGCAATTAGATTCCCATTACGGGCAGATAGCTCAATCGGTTAGAGCATCAAGCTTATACCTTGGTGGTTCCTGGTTCGAGTCCAGGTCTGCCCACCATGTGAAATTCTTGAATGAAAATAAAAATCTCTCCTAAAAAACACATAATTTTCTTCATTTTTTTAATTTTCTATTTCGTTTTTTCCGTAATCTTCTATAAAGACTTCGGTCCCACCAGCGATGAATGGACTGAACGAAGAGCATCAGAAAATTTAGTGAGGTATTTGTCCCAGCCTACTACTTTTGCAACTATGACAGATTCTGATTATCGTGACCCAATTGATTATCAACTCGGACATCACCCCCTAGTCACAAAATATCAAAGGTCATATCAATTGATGCAATTCGTACTTAATCCAAAAGGCTACTACGAATGGGATCATCTTTTTAATCTTGCATTTGGGTCTTTATATTTTATCCTGGGTTACACCGTTTTTTATATTGCATATAAATCTGTATGGAAATCCCTCCTCGCAGTTTTATTTTTGGCAATTACTCCGAGAATAGTCGGGGATATTCCCGCAAATAGTAAAGATATGCCATTCGCCACAATGTATCTGGCATCTCTCGCTGTGATATATATGTTTTCAGTCCAAAAACATAACACCTATGTAAAAATATTTGTCCTTGGCTCTATTTTCGGTTTGATGCAGACTTTTCGAACGGTTGGATTTTCAATCTATGTCGTCTACTTATTATATTATTTCTATCTTTTTTGGACCAGCCGCGTTAATTTCGACAAAAGAAAGATTTTTAATTTTCTTGCTGAATTATTAATCATCGGGATTTTCTCCCTTTTTGTATCCATATCAATTTTCCCATGGCTTGGAGCAAATTTTTATGCAAACTTTCTCGCTTTGCTTTTAGATGCTAAAGAATATCAAAATTGGGATGACACGATATTTTTTAATGGGGAATTCCTCTCCAAATCTGAACGTCCTTGGTATTATCTCTATACTTGGATATTTATTACTACACCGGTGTTTATCCTAAGTATGCTTGGGGCTTTCCCAATATTCATTAAGCGATTATTTAAAGATAAACTATTCAGTATTCTTTTTATCGCTCTTATTGTGAATTTATCCCTTTATACATTTTTACAGCCTGTTATTTATAATGGTTTAAGGCATTTTTTGTATTTGCTGCCCACTTTAGTTTTGATTAGCGCAATTATTTTTATAAACTTGTTGGATAGTATAAAAAAGCCGATTTACCGATTTGTTTTAATTTTATTGCTAGCTCTTAATACCGGTACGGTTATTTACAATTTCGTTACGCTTCATCCATATCAATATATTTACTTTAACGAGCTGATAGGCGGATTATCCGGCGCCAGCGGTAAATATGATTTCGATTATTGGGGCGCTACGTATAAAGAAGCGACAGAGTGGTTAGTTGAAAATAAGGAGTTAACGCACGAGAATT
>CAYHDM010000066.1:0-4937 GCA_964355455.1 uncultured Candidatus Saccharibacteria bacterium | reverse complement strand
TTATTCGCTACTGAAATCCCCTCTAATTTCATGGGACTACGGGGAGAATCCACCCAAACAAGTGCATCATAATCTCTTTTGCCAAAAACCATTGCAATATAAGGCCTATTTTTCAATCTCCACCACACATGGGGTACAAATTCTTTTAAACCTGTAATATCACTATATGAAAAAGCGGTATTCTTGGTACTAAAAGGATGTGAATGAATCTCTGCAAGGGAAAAACCACTGTCCCACGCCCACTTAATAATTTTTTCCTGAATTACATGTTCCAATCTCACTGAATATGATGATTGGTCAGTCTCATTTTGTGGAACCAGATAAAAATCTTTTACTTCGAAAATTGTCTTCGTGATTTCAGTCGTCTTATTTATTAACAAAAAAATTACTCGTTCTTCAGAATCCTGAAGCAAAAAATCTTTTATCTTCTTAAAAATCGGTCCAGTCGTTTTTAAATAAATTTTACTCATATTCCTTGTATTAGTCTGTCCCGGAAAGTATGAACGAAATTTAATAAATTGCCGCCAGATGTTAAATCAGAGGTGGCACGCCATGAATTGTCGTGTTGCCAAGAAAATTTTCCCCATGTGCCTTCAAATGGTGTATGAACCGGCTCCTCGTAGTTTTGAGGTTTATCATTTGTATTCTTTAATCTCAAACCTCCCTCAATAAAAAATCCGTACGGTGGATTTCCAGGGTATCCGGCGGGGATTTGAAAGCATATGGACGCTTCGTTCTTATTCCAAGCATTTTGTGGTATTCTAAATTCTTTGATAAAAACCCACATTCCCTCCTCCTTGTAGACAAGGTTTGAAAATTCCTTCCTTAGCAACGCCAACTCCTGATCTATCCTACCTTCCATAGATTATCCTCTCTTGTATAAAACCTTCTTACCGTATCTATGACCTGGTTTAAGGGTGACAACTTCATCTTCGTTAAGTGTTCGTTCATTATTGTCAGGATCAACCTCAATTACCGGTTGATCCGCAGGAAGGTTTCCAAGTTGCCGTAGTTCTGTTACAGTGATTGTGCCTTTGTCCCAATCATGCTCATTACCCTCAATATCAATAAAATACTTTGGACCATTGCCCATATTTATCACCTCGCTTTCTGATTAAAAATATAAGTCATTGACATTAAGGAAAATGTACCATACTATATAAGGTAACACAAGAGCCAATATGCTACCTCCGAAACAAAAAGCAGTATTTGACTATATCAATCAATATCAAAAAGCCCGCGGTCATGGGCCAACGCTCGACGAAATTGCCCAACATTTCCATAAAACAGTCCCGACGGTTCATCAACATGTACAAACATTACGAGCAAAGGGTTATATAAAATTGCCCAGCGTAAATGCCAGAGGCATAGGTATATTCGATCCTTACGAGGAAATTGTAGAAATTCCTCTGATGGGATACATTTCGGCCGGAGGTGGAATAGAGAATGTTGAAATCCCTGAACCAATCAAGGTACAAAGCACATTGTTATCACCAAATGGTCAGCATTATGCACTTATTGTCAGAGGCACATCGATGATTGAAGACGGGATACTGCCCGATGATATTATTGTGGTTAAACACCAAAACTACGCAGACAATGGAGACGTGGTAATTGCCCTAATCAAATCTGAGGCTGAAATTTTGGCAACTGTTAAGCGATTTTACCATCATGGAAGCAGAATTGAGCTACGGCCCAAGAATCCCGAATTACAGCCTCGTATGTACAATCCCAGTGAAATAGAAATTAGAGGAAAATTTGTTGGACTTATCAGAAATGCTTAATTTTGTTATATTAATTACATGAAACCACTAATAAAATGGCCTGGCGGAAAAGCAAGAGAATATAAAAACATTAAGGATATTATCCCCAAAGTTATAATTACCTATATTGAGCCATTTTTTGGCGGGGGCGGTATATTTTTTAATCTTGAACCAAAAAAGGCCATCTTAAACGATATTAATGACAATTTAATGGCACTTTATCGCCTCCTAAAGGATGAAGACAAAGATTTTAAAAGCAATCTGGAGCAGATTGCAAATGACTGGGATAACCTTTCCATTATTGCAAAAACCGTTTTCGAAGATACAAAACAATACAAAAACAATATTAGCGATTTGAGAATTAGAGAAGAAATCGAAAAACTTAGCGGCAACAAAAGCCTCCCAAAATTAATAAACGGTCAAGAAAAATACTGGAAGCTTCTATCTGAAGGCTTAATTGACAAGCTTCATAGAATTATTGGACTAGAAGCAAAAAATGGGATATTCAGTGATAAAGATTTTTATGAACAAATAGTCGCCGTCACCAAAGGAGCGTATTACTATTATCTAAGAGATAAATTTATCCCGAATACCAAACAAGAAGAGGTAGCCCAATTTTTCTTTATAAGAGAACACTGCTTCGGCTCGATGTTTAGGTTTAATAAGGAAGGAAGGTTTAATATTCCTTATGGCGGCGCTTCTTATAATTACAAAAGTTTTCATTCAAAAATCAATAAAGCATTTTCGAGTGTAACGTTGAATATCTTAAAGAACACAAAAATCTACAGTTTAGATTTTAGAAAGTTTTTTTCCAAAATTGATAGTCAAATCAATGAAAATGACTTCTGTTTCTTTGATCCGCCTTATGATACCGAATTTTCTGAATATGATAAACAGTCTTTTGGAAAAAAAGATCAGGAAGACTTAGCAACAATATTTGGCAATTTAAAATGCCATGCCATTATGATCATAAAAAAGACAGACTTTATTGCTGATATCTATAAAAATCAACAAAATAGAAACTCAAACATTGTTATTAGCGAGTATGGAAAAAATTATTCTTATAATGTTCGGGGACGAAATAAAAGAGAAGTAACACACTTACTTATTTCAAATTACATGCTAAATAAGATTGAAAGTGCTGAACAATTATCTTTTCGAGAACCGCTTATAATAAACGACAGAACTATTAGTATGAGCCTTTAACTACTACCTCATTTAATAAATTTTTCTATTTGACCAGCTACATCTTCACTCCAAATTTCATAACTTCCACACTTCTTAGCAGACAATGCTAGCTTTTCTATCAATTCCTCAAATTTTAAAGCTGATATATTGTATTTGTAAATAAATTGTAATATTCGAATATAATCCTTAATTTCCATCGGTACGATAGCGATCGGTTCACCTAGCCATGCTTCTCTATTCAATACATATAATTGCCAAAGCAGTCGTCGATTTATTTTCTTGCATAAGAAAAATCCGTAAATGGCCTTAACATTATTTTTATTAATATATTTTTCAATATCTTCAATTCCTAGAAATATTCTTCCATTTTTTATCTCCAAAAACTTCAATACGTGTTCAACTATAGACGATCCCTCAGTTATCCATTGTTCCACACCAGACTGGATGCTAACTTCAGGAATAAGGATATATTTTTTGTTATAAAACTCCATATCAGGCGTATTGTTTGTTCCTGCCGCAAAACTTCTGGGAGTTAAATCAATTTCAAGCTTAAAATTTCTCTTCACATAATGAGTTCCTTTCATCGCAACCAAACTCTTCCATGTATTTACTTCGAGCCAAAGCGCCGCCAAATCTTCATCCCCACTATCAATATCAATAAATTTTTGAATTATTTTACTTCTTTCTTCAGAAGTTTTAGAGGTTGACCCAATAAACTCTTTTTCATTTTTATCTAGGATTTCGCTATCCAACTGTGCTTCTAAGGTCTTAAGCTTACTTGTGCTTGCAATCTTCAATGCCTCGGTCAGCTGATCTTGATAAACACGTTTTTTAAGAATAGAAATCTTGCTCCGGATTATTTCTCCTAATAGTTTAGAGCTTTCCCAAGGAAGAGGGGTTGAATAAGGATCACCGAAATATTCGTAAAATTTGTTCTTGTTTTTATAGTTTTCGAAAAAGACAAACTTGTATTTCTCTGCTAATTGTTGAAATTTTATCGACGCCCGTTCCGGAATATACAATTTTGTAAAATCTCCCCTACCCGAGGTCTCAAAAATGGAGGTGTATTCGAGATGTCTAAATAATACATCATCATAGTTACCTAAATAGGTTTCAGGTTTGTTACCAGTCTTGCCGTTATATTTTTCAAAATTCTTAAAATAAATTTTTCTATGTTGGCTAGCTGGTTTACCATTGACCAACCTTCTGAACTCATCAATTTTGAAAAACACATCCTTTACTTCAGATATGTTTGTACAAGTAAAAAATGAAAAAGCAACTTCAAACCTATTTACTTCCTTGTACTTTTCCAAAACCTTAATGACTATCTCCAACGGAAAAATACGCATTTTCTCAAAGCTAGAATCAGCATGAATATTACTTGGAAACTGCCACTTTAATAATTGTCGAAGAATTATTTCCTCTTTATTGTCGCTAGCGACCAAGTCTCTTCCGGCTTTTGTTATCATTATCCTTGCATCTTCTTTATCTTCTTCATCATCCAAATAGGCTAAACCGAGTGTTTGATAGCGTGCAAACTCCATTCTCGCGTTAATTTCCGGATCATCAACTTTAAATTCATCAAAAGGATGAGAATATCGCAAATACTCACGTCTTACCGGATGTTCATTATTTGCTTTTTTATTCCAAAGTTTTCCTTCAATTTTTAACATTGCAGGAAACCACAGCACCGTTTTGATTGCACTTCTAGGTTTTGGAACAAATACCCAGGTGTTCGCAATAGTTTGATTCATAAATTGATTAAATAATTTCTCATGTTAATCAACTCGAATTATACTCCCCCTGGCTGCGCAGGCAAGCTCACGCTCGAAATACACTTCCTGCGTCAGTGTAAACGGTTTTTCTCTGCGCGGGACTTCGGATAGACGGCATGCATTATGGCGCGGGCTATAGCCCGCCCCCCCCCCCCCCACAAATAACGAATACCCCCCGACCCACCCCCCGGACACCATAACAAGGAAAAAA
>CAYHDM010000065.1:0-5018 GCA_964355455.1 uncultured Candidatus Saccharibacteria bacterium | reverse complement strand
TACTATTCTTTGACGCATCCCATTGTAGCCACTCCGGCATATCAGAATCTTCTTTCGGTTTTGTCTCAACTCCATCAATCTTTATTTCATCAGTTGGCTTAACCTGATACGATGGAATATCAATAACATTTCCGTTTACCTTGACTTTCTTCGCACCTACAAGTTTTCTTGCAGCTGCATTCGAAGGAGCCAATCCGGATTTTGCAACTACATTGTCCAGTCTGGTTTCCAAAATCTGTAAAAGCACTAAACCTGTAATACCTCTGACTTTGGTAGCATTTTCGTAATATCTCCTAAATTGCGCTTCTAAAATTCCGTAAATTCTTTTAACTTTTTGTTTTTCTCTTAGCTGTCTTCCATAGTCTGAAAGTCGTCTCGCCGATCTGAAGTTTTCACCGGGGACTTGGTTTCTTCTGCTTACCGCACATTTTTCGGTCATGCATCGGCTTCCTTTTAAGAAAAGCTTCATTCCTTCACGTCTGCATAATTTACATTTTGGTCCGGTATATCGTGCCATTAGACTCTTCTCCTTTTTCTTGGTCTGCATCCATTATGGGCAATTGGAGTAACATCAACTATTTTGTTTATCAATAATCCCCCGTTTCTCAATGCTTTTACGCACTGGGATTTTCCCGAACCAACACCTTTTATATAAGCCGTAACTTCTTTTATACCTAATGCAACTGCCTTCTTGGCTGTATTTTCGCCAACAACTGAAGATGCATAAGGAGTGGATTTCTTTGATCCCTTAAAATTATTTCCGCCGGCTGTACCCCAACAGATTGTATTGCCTTCGAGGTCGGTTATTGTAACAATTGTGTTGTTGTAACCTGAAAACACATATACTTTTCCAATCGGCTGAATTTGTTTAACAGCCTTCTTTTGCACAGGTTTATTCGTTTTGGTTGGTTTTTGTACTGCTTGTTTTGCCATTTATACTTTAGGTTTTGGTGGCAGACCTCGGATTTGCTCCTCCGACTGCTCTTCTTTTACCTCTTCTGGTACGCGCATTTTTCTGGGTTTTTTGACCACGGGAAGGTAAATTCTTCGCATGCCTTGAACCTCTATAGCTCTGTATATCTTTAAGTCTTTTTATATTCTGGCTTACAACTCTTCTTAATTCTCCTTCGGCCATAATCTGGGCTTTTTCTATAGCGTTTCTAATTGCGGCAAGCTGGCTCTCATCCAAATCTTTAGCCCTGATATCCTCTGAAATTTTAGCCTTTTTGAGAAGGTCTCTGGCAATTGCCGGCCCGATTCCATAAACGTAAGTTAGTGCTATTACAATTCTTTTATTTTCCGGTATGTCTACTCCTATTATTCTCGGCATTTACTATTTTTGCAAAAAAATAAGAGGAAGCGCAGTTCCAATTTTTAATTTAAATTGGAACGAACAAGCTCTTATTATCCTTGTCTTTGTTTGTGCTTTGGATTAGCACTACAAATAATATAAACTTTCCCTTTTCTTCGTGCCACCTTACAATGTCTACAGATTTTAGTCACGCTTGCACGTACTTTCATAACAGTTATTAAACAAAAAATTACTTATAACGATAGGTTATGCGGCAGTTATTAGGATCATACTCGCTGAACTCGAGCCTGACCTTATCACCAGGTAAAATCCAAATTCTATGCTTTCGCATTTTGCCGGACAGGTACCCCGTTACTTCTGTGCCATCCTCTAACTTAATAATGAATTTCCCTCCCGGCAGTGCTTCCAGTACTACACCTTCCTTTTCTATAAATTCCTTATTTGCCATCTAAAATGTATACCAAGTAGCACTTTGTTTCGCGAAGATAGCCGAACCGTTAGGACCGACGTCCTTTGCACTGCACAATTTTAGCATAAACGCTTAATTGGTCAATATTTTAGGGCCATTTGATGTAATGGCTACCGTGTGTTCGAACATGGCCGAAATCGCACCATCGGCGGTAATTATCCCCCAGCCATCTTTGGCCGTCTTTATTTTAGAATTCCCCATAGTATACATGATTTCTATAGCCAGGACCATGCATTCTTTGAGTGTCGAGCCGGCCCCCGGAGTCCCATAACATAGGATTTGAGGGTCTTCGTGGCTGGAATACCCGACTCCGTGCCCCGCAAAATCCCTTATAACCGAATATCCCCTAGATTCTGCGATTTTTTGCATGGCAGCCGATATATCCCCTGTACGTTTGCCAACTTGAGCTTGTCCGATAGCTTTAAACAAGGCCTCTTCTCCACATTTTAGAAAAGCTTTGATTTTAGCACCGGCTCCGGTGTAAGCGGCCCTAATGTCAGACTTAGTGGAGTTTTTTTCGTTTGCAACGACAGTCCAGCAATTATCCAGATAAAAACCTTTGTACTTAACACCAATATCAACGGAAACCACATCTCCATGCCTTAAAACGTAATCATTAGGAATTCCATGCAACCATACTTCATTTACCGAGATACATGTATTCGCGGGATAATTGTCGATCTCGGGAAACCACGGTTTTACGCCATTTTCAGCCATTAAGCTGCCTATTTCGGCATCCAGATTACTTAAAACTTTCCCGGGAACACATCTTTTTAGTGCCTCATCCAGTATGTTTCTTGAGATTTTCCCGCCTTCGCGCATTATTTCTATATCTTCTTCAGTTTTAAGCCTAATCATGAGAATTAATGGGGGTAGGAAACATGTCTTTTAATTCATAAAAAAACTTTGCAAGTCAGATTGTATATCTTCTATTGATTTTTCGCCATCAATTTTTCTGAGAACTCCCATGTTTTCATATTCTTTGAGTAACGGCTCTGTTTCCTGATGGTAAATTGCGAGTCTTGTCTTGATAGCATCTTCGGTCTCATCTAAGCGTTTTTCAGTCTCCGCCCTTATTTTTATGCGGCGCATGCATTCTTCTTCAGATACATCCAAATAAAAGACGTGAACCACGAGCCAGTCTTTCATGTTTAAAAAAGCCAAAAAATCTCTAAGCTGTTCGACATTTCTTGGATATCCATCCAGCACAAATCCCGCTGTATCTTCCCTTTCCAGAATAGGATAAAGAATCTCTTCCATCAATTCGTCAGGTACCAGATTACCTTTAATCCAAAACTGGCTTAATTTTTTGCCGATAGGATTATCCGCCTCACTAAGTCTTCTTAATAATTTTCCGGTGGAAATGAATTTATAGCCTATATATTCAGCCAATAACTTAGCCTGTGTGGATTTTCCCGAACTCTGAGCACCCAGTACTAGAACGAAATTTTTATGTTGCATATAACATCAACTATCATTTTCAGTATAGCAAGGATTCTAATCCGAACATAGCCAAAAGTTAGGCTCCCGGCATGCCGAAATCTGACATCTGGTTTCGCATCTTTTTGGAAACAACTTTCTGTGATTCCTTTAAGGCTTTATTAAAAGCTTTTTTAAGGTCATTTCTGTCTTCTCCATTTTCACGGACTGATTCTATCGACTGATCTCCCCTAATAACAATTTCGTACTGGCCTTCTTCAACAGTTACAACAATCTTCTCCATTTTCTTTTTCATTTCATCCGCCTGTTTTTTTAAAGCATATAAATTTTTCATTTGATTGAATTTTTCCATCATGTTTTTTAGCTCCTAAAATATTCGTACTCTTTCGTAATCACCTGTGACTCCACTTGCTTCACTGTCTGCAATATAACTGAAACTACAATTAAAAGTCCAGTGCCTCCAACTGCTAATGTGGAAATATTTGTCACGCCCTGAACAATAGATGGAAGTATCGCGATTAATCCTAAGAAAACTCCTCCTGCTAATGTTAACCGGGAAATTATATATTTCAAATATTCTACTGTAGAGCGCCCTGGCCTTATACCGGCGATAAATCCTCCTCCTCGCCTTATTTCATCAGCAATTTTCTCGGGATTAAATGTGATTGATGTATATAAATACGTAAAGCCAAAAACTAGAGCGAAGTAAAAGACATTATAAAAAATGGAGGTCGGGCTGAAATTGATAGCGAGCCACGTTCCGATATTCAATAAAACCGGGCTTGCCGACCTTTGAAGATATCCTGCTAAGCCTGACGGTAAAAGCACTAATGAAACTGCGAAAATAATTGGGATAACTCCGGCCTGGTTGATTCTAACCGGAATAAAGCTGGTTCCTCCGCCAACATTTCTCCCGTTTCTAGCTTGGGACGAATGCGGGACATGAATTTTTCTATAGGCTTCATTTATATAGCCACCTCCTGCCATAACTGCAATTGAGACTGCTGCGAATACCAATATGTTGAAAACCTGAGAAGTTTCTGCAACCGAAAAAAATGCCGCCGCACTCGAAGGAATCCCCGCTAGTATTCCAGCAAAAATTATCATGGACATTCCGTTTCCGATTCCATATTCAGTAATAGTTTCACCTAGCCAGATTAGGAAAAATGACCCTGCGCTCATAGCAAGAATAACAACGACTAATTGGAAGGTTGTAAGACTTGGCAGAACATCCACCCCCGTTAAGCTTTGCTGTTTTAGTAAAAAGTAAAATCCATAAGCTTGAATTAAAGTCAGCGGTAAAGCTAAAGCCTGAGTATATTGGTTAATTTTTTGTCTGCCGAATGAACCTTCTTTCATTAGCTCTTCCAATTGGGGAATTACCATCGTTAAAAGCTGGATAATAATTGAGGCGTTTATATAAGGGCCAACTCCTAAAGCGACGACCGAAAAGTTTTTAAGACCACCACCAGCGAATACGTTTAGAGCACTTAGTATTCCGCTTGAATCAAACATCAATCTTAATGCAGTGGGATCAACATTCGGAACCGGGATATGGGCTAGAAGTCTGTATAACGCCAAAATAGCGGCAGTAAAAATAATCCTATTTCGTAGATCGGGAATCCTTAATGCTCTGGATAAATAACCTGTGATCGTCATCTGTTGATTATACAGCTTTTCCGCCTGCGGCTTCGATTTTCTTTTTTGCGTTTTCGGAATATGCGAATCCTTCCAGGTTCAAAGCTTTTTCAATCTTTCCTTTTGATAGGATTTTCACGAAATCAAATTCGCCGTTTG
>CAYHDM010000064.1:0-5034 GCA_964355455.1 uncultured Candidatus Saccharibacteria bacterium | reverse complement strand
CCATGTCCGGCGCCAAAGCCAGAGCAAGGGACTAATGCATTCGTCTGCACTTTGCAGGTGGATAACTTTGACGAAGTTGCTAAAAAAATACAAACAGCTGGCGGTATTGTCGCCATGCCAAAATTTGCCATAGGCGGTATGGCTTGGCAGGGATATTTTCTAGACACCGAAGGCAATACTTTTGGCCTACATCAAATTGATGCCAAAGCAAAATAGAAGATCCGCCACCACTATTTATTGGTATCTATAGATTTAAGCTTTTAGTTCTACGCCACTAGGAGAAACAGGCATAAGGACCACATCGTATCCAGATTCTCTCAAAGAAGAATATAATTGTGAAAAATCCTCCTCGCTCATACTGTCTGCTGGATTTTCCGATAGCAAAGGTCTCAACTGAATAATTGTATTATCGGGATTGAAACCATAATTTTCTAACTCGTTGATATCAATTCTTGTATCTTTACTGCAAACAAAACTCAGAGCTGGTTTGCGAATACTTGGCACTCCTTTTCTTATTTGAGCTTGCACGATCTGTTCAAACTGCTTAGCAACTTCTCTCCCTGGAAGAAGCATGTTTTGGGCATCTAAATTGGTAAATTGTTTTTTGCCTGAAATTACTTCTGGCGTGTTTAGTCTTTGTTCAAAGACATGCCTCGCTCTCTTTTCCTCATCAGAACTATGGAGAGATACTTGCATGCTTAATTTTGGCTTTCCTTTGTATTCATCAGCTGAAATAATTTTTGCTACTACCTGCATTGGAGTTGAATAGCCTCCTTGAACCTTGCCTGCAACCGTTGAAAAGCGAATACGGCTGACACTTGGAAATTCTGCTGCCACCATTCCGAATATTTCTTTTAGAAAAGGATTTGGAGTAGCATCTCCACTGCCGACGAATGAAATACCAATATCTGAAGTATCGATAGCGTGACTTTCTGCCTGACTTAGGCTTTGCTGTATCAATGTTCTGGTTTCTTCTACCCCAATTTGTTTAGTCAGTTTTCCTTTGTTGGCGGGGAAATCAACAGCAAAAGGGCACCCTTTGCATGAAAAAGGGCATACGCCGGCCTGAAGTGGCAAAAGCAGGGTAGGAGATTTGCCAATGTGTCTAGCCATGGTATCCTCTCCAGCTTCACCCATGTTTTTATAATTAAAAATATTCCAAGCTGCCTCTGGTGCCAAGTTTCTCATATTTTGATAACCGGGCATTATTGCCGTCGCGTAATCTAATGATCTCTCTTGCTTGCTGCCCGGAGCGGTGCCTACCTGGTGCCATCTCATAAGCAGGCTACCATCTTGAAGTCTTAGGTCCTCTATTCCGTTTAATGAGATTTTTTCTATCCTTCCTGCCGCTTTGTCACCAACAGAAACTTCAATAGAAGATCGTAATTCGTTCATAGTCTATAATTTATACCATGTGTATTAAACGCAATCAATCTACTTTTATTTATGTCCGAAAATTTACTTGATTAAAATCTACACAACAAGTTTAGTTGTGCTACAATAATATTGTGGAATTCATTCGCTCATTTCGCATAGGACCTTTTGCTATTTTTGATTTTACGATTTCTTATGTGGCTATGTATTTTTTGGCACCATATTTATCTAAATTGTTTCGAATATTTGGTTTGCGAATTAGTCGCGAACAATGGCTCTGGCTGACTTTGCCTATTGCTCTAATCACGCATTTGATTCTTGGACTTCATACACCGCTTACTAAAATGTTTCTGAATTTAACCGGCAACTTTACGACCAAGCTTGTAGTTTTGTTTATGTTATTTATGGCTTATTGGCGACGAGGAAGATAGAGTAAATAAAAATAGTGGATTTTATTAGATTAGCGCAAGATAGGGTTATTTGGTATATTCTACTTAGTATATGAATATGAAAGATACAAATAATCAGGCGCTAGAGCTTCACCGAAAACATGGCGGGAAGTTAGAAGTTAAAAGCAAGGTGTCTTTGAAAAATAGGCATGATTTGTCTCTGGCTTATACACCCGGCGTGGCCGCAGTTTGTGAGGCGATTGCCAAAGATAAAGGTTTGGCCAAGATTTACACGATTAAAAAAAATACTGTAGCGGTGATTTCTGATGGCAGTGCAGTTTTGGGTTTGGGTGATTTGGGACCACTGGCTGCCATGCCAGTGATGGAAGGTAAGTGCGCATTGTTCAAAGAGTTTGCAGATGTAGATGCTTTTCCCATTTGTCTTGATACCAAAGATACCGAAGCTATCATCAACACTATAAAATATATCGCTCCAGTTTTTGGCGGAATAAACTTAGAGGACATCAGCGCACCTCGTTGTTTTGAAATAGAGCGTAGATTAAAAAAAGAATTGGATATACCCGTCATGCATGATGACCAACACGGTACGGCTGTCGTTGTCTTGGCTGGTTTGATCAATGCTCTCTCACTTAAGAATTTGCCAAAAGAGAAAGCTAAAATAGTGATAAGTGGAGCTGGGGCGGCTGGTACGGCTATTGTTAAAATTTTAATTTTTTACGGTTTTAAAAATATTGTAGTTTGTGATAAAGAAGGCGCCATTTACAAAGAGCGTCCTAGCCTTTCGAGAGAGAAAAAAGAATTGGCCGAGACGACAAATAAAAATCTGATTACCGGACCTCTTTCCAAATGTTTAATTGGAGCTGATATTTTTATCGGTGTCAGCGTGCGAGATATTTTGACCGTGGAGATGATAAAACAAATGAACAGCAAGCCGGTAATTTTTGCTTTAGCCAACCCATATCCTGAAATTGATCCTGTATTGGCAAAAAGCTCTGGAGCCTTTATAATAGCTACAGGTCGGTCTGATATACCTAATCAAATCAACAATGTCTTAGCTTTTCCAGGCATATTTCGTGGGGCGCTCCACAATAACGTCCGTGAGATTACCAAGCCTATGTTGATTAAGGCAGCAGAAAATTTGGCCGCCTATGTAAAAAATCCATCGCCCAAATTTATTTTGCCTGATCCGTTGGACAAAGAAGTAGTGAAAGTTGTAGCTAGGGCTATTAAAAATTAACTTCATTTTTTTAAATTTATGCCAAAAAAATCAAAAATATATCGAGGAGGTCAAACCGCCAAAGCTATCAAGAATTTCCCTTTTTCTTTTCGTTATTCGCAAAGAGAATTTATTTATGCAATAGTGGAAATAAAAAAGTCCGCCGCCATCGGGCATGTCTTGGCAGGGGAACTTGGCTCCGAGAGAGGACAAGCCATAGTAAAAGCTTGTGATGAAATTTTATCGGGGAAACATCTGGATTCTTTTGTTTTGTCGGCTTTCCAAGGGGGCGCTGGCACTTCGAATCATATGAATGCAAATGAAGTAATTGCCTTGCGAGCCACAGAAATTTTAGCCGAGAGGAATAAAGCGAAAATCGCAGTCCATCCAAATGACCATGTGAACATGTCGCACTCTACCAATGACGTCATGCCTTCCGCTTTACGCATAAGTGCAGTCAGAATGATTGATAAATTACTTTCTACGCTGGATGTTTTAATTTTAGCTTTGGAAAAAAAGGCAAAAGAATTTGCTCATATAAAAAAGTTGGGACGAACTCATCTGCAGGATGCGGTGCCCATAACTTTAGGTCAAGAATTTTCTGCTTATGCGCAATATTTAAAAAGAGGCGAGCACAGAATCAAGTACGCGAGAGAGTCGATGCTGGAGCTAAATCTAGGCGGGAGCGCGGTGGGAAATTCTATCAATGTCTCACCTAAATATATGGTCAAACTTTATCAACAATTAAAGCATATAACTGGATTACCATTTCGACCTACTAAACATTTAATGGCTGGCACAAGTAGTAATAGTGATTTCGTCGCCTTATCTCAGAGCTTAACGGCTCTATGTGTAGATTTATCTAAAATTGCCAATGATTTGCGATTGTTGTCTTCTGGGCCCAAGGGTGGTTTTGGTGAAATTGTCTTGCCTGCACTTGCGCCAGGTTCTTCGATTATGCCCGGAAAAGTTAACCCTATTCTTCCCGAAGCGATCAATCAGTTGTATTTTTTGGTTTCTGGTAATAATTTAACTATTGAGCATGCCGCCGAAGCCGCGCAACTCGAACTTGGGGTCATGTTACCAGTGGTCACGGATCGCTTGCTCGAGTCTTTAAAGTTGATGAATGAATTGCTCTCGGTATTTACAAAAAAATGTGTGGTCGGCATCAAAGCCAACCTCAAGCGTTGTAACGAATTGCTGGAAAATTCTTTGGCCTATGCGACACTCTTATCACCGGAAATTGGTTATGACAATGTGTCCATGGTGGTCAAGTATGCTCTAGCCAATGGTAAAACATTACGAGAAGCCGTGCTTGAGAAAAAATTATTAACTGCTCAAAAATTTGATCAATTAACAAAATGATTTTATGAAAATTACTTTTATTCAGACGGGAGGAACCATAGATAAAGCATATCCTCAAACAGAAACAACTCATGGATATAATTTTGAAATTGGTGATCCTGCGTTTGTTTCCATTATTGAAAAAATGAAGCCCGTGTTTGATTTTGAAAGCGTGTCAATTATCAAGAAGGATAGCTTGGATTTTACCGATGCTGATAGGCAAAAAGTTTTTGATACAGTGAATGATTGTAAAAATGAGAATATTGTCATTACTCATGGTACCGATACCATTTATCAAACAGCTGAAAAATTATCCAGTATTAAAAACAAAAAAGTTATACTAACAGGGGCAATGTTGCCTGCAGAATTTAGTAAATCTGACGCTATGTTTAACTTAGGAATGGCGATCGGCGCAGTGCAGAGTCTTTCGTCGTACGGAATCTATATATGTCTTTATGGAATGGTGGTTCTTTGGAATCAATTTCCGGATATAAAGAAAAAGTTAGAATAATATGCAAAAGAAAGCCAAGAAAACAATAGTTATTTGTTCTAGTGCGTCTTTTTATGGAGAGGTAGTCGTCGTTCAGAAACAACTGAAAGAACTTGGTTTTAATGTTCGCGTGCCTTTGACTGTAAATAAAATGGTCATGAGCGGGGACTTTAAAGTAGAAACATATAAAACTTGGATGG
>CAYHDM010000063.1:0-5105 GCA_964355455.1 uncultured Candidatus Saccharibacteria bacterium | reverse complement strand
ATTTCGACCCCACATCGTCTCCCGCTATCAAGTAGGTGAGTCCTTTTGTGATTGAGGATTTGTATTCTCCTCCGTTTTTATTTATTAAGTCGATTAATTCGTCGCGAGAATATTTGCCTTTTTTGCCGGTGATTGCGAAGGAGGATCCATCTAATTTGTTTGTTGAAGTCTCTTTTCTGAATTTAAGCCCGAGTTTTCGCAATTCTTCGACGGTTGACCATTTATTTTTAAGATCCTCCACAAAATGTTTTGCTTTAATTGGACCGACGCCTTTGACGTTGGCCAGATCTTCAGATGTGAGTTTCGGCAGATTATCGAATCCGAAATGATTTACTATCCACCGGCTGGTTGCTGGACCCGTTTCTTTGATTCCTAATGCCTGAAGTAATTGCTCGGGTTTTATTGTTTCGGATAGGGTATTTTTTATGTTCTTGAGGATTTTGTCTGCGCTTTTTTGTCCAAACCCTTCTAATTCCGCGATTTTTTCGGGGTCGATTTTGTAGAAGTCTACGATGGATTCAAGTTTAAATTCGTTGATAAATCGTTCGACCGTTTTAAGTCCTAATTCTTCGACTCCTAAAACTTTAAAAAAGTACTCAATTGACTGGGATTTACGGGCGGGGCAATTTTTATTCGGGCATTCAGTGTATTTCCCCGCGATAACAAGCTTAGTTTCGCAAATCGGACATGTCATGCGGAGTTTATGCGGGGTTTTCGCGGGAATTACTTTTGTTATAAACGGAATAACTTCCCCAGACCTGCAGACTTCGACTTTTGAGCCGATTCCGATTTTTGATGTGCGAATGTAATCATAATTGTGGAGTGTAACGTTTGTGACGGTTGCTCCGCTTAATTGAATCGGATCGATTATCGCGACAGATGTGATTCTTCCGGTTCGGCCGACTTGGTCGCGGATATCGCGGACGACACCCCACTTTCTTTCAGCGGGAGTTTTATATGCGATCTGCCATTTGTCGTGATGCTGGGTTGCTCCTAATCTGCGCTTTATTTCGTCGTTTGTGGCTTTTATCACTATTCCGTCTAGCGGATAGTCTATTTGAAAAATTTCTTCGAGCATTGCTTCCCACTGGTCTTCATTTAATAAATCCTCTTTGGTCGCGGTCAGTTTTTTTGCCTGATCGTGCAGAACGAAGTGGACTCCACCGTCTCTTAAAGCTTTAATGCCTTCAGGTTTTATATTTTTGGATTTCGTAATGCCGACGACAGCATTGCGTGGATTTTTATATGCGACAGCAAGATTTTTGTTGAAGTAAGAAAGAGGAATGACGACTTCTCCATAAACCGACGAGCTGCCGTGGGGAAGCTGGCCGATTACATTTAGGTGCTTGAGGCGTTCGGAAATGTCTTCGCCAAAGTACCCATTTCCGCGGGTTGCGAGTGTTCCTGCCTGATAACGGGCTGCCATTCCATCATATTTTGGCTCGATTATGAATCTGTCATCTCCTATGTCTTGGGCCCATTTTTTTATGTCTTCGTAGGAATATTTTTTCTCTAAAGACAGCATCGGGGTTGGGTGGGTAATTTCGCCGATGTCTCCAACTAATTCGTATAGCGCCTGAGAATCGGGCTTGAGATTTTCGAGCATCTGCGTCATTTGATCAAATTCTTCATCAGGAATTTCTATGTCGTTTTCAATGAAATATTTTTTGTTGTGATATTGAATCGCCTTTTCTAAAGCCGGAATTTGTTCGGTTTTCGGAAGGGTTTGTATTTGGCTTAATTTAGTAAGAAATTTTGCTGCCATATGGGTATTTTAGCTTATTTTAGGTTTTTCGATAAATCAAAAGAGATGAGCCTTGAGAAAGGGATCTTTAAAAAACGGTGAAAGAGCGACGATATGATTTTGGCTTGTGGGCCATCGACATAAGGTCGCTCTTTCGGGGTCAGCAAATGGATTCGGCGAGAACCTTCTGGTAGACGAAGATATAGATCTCCGTCCGCGAATGCCCCAGTCTGATGCACCCCGTGTTGCGGTCGAGGGCATACTCGGGGGTAATATTGATTGCGTCCCCAATATACCTCAACAGGGTCATTGGGGATGGCAACGTTATACTTAGGGTAACCACCGCGCCACTGGTTGGGGAAAAGGTTACCTGAAACTTATCCCTCTTTATGTAGTAGAGGGTAAGCAGAGCGACAGTAAGACGGCTAAGCTCTGTTGTAGCTAAGTTGTTCCCCGCGACTGATACGACAAGGTCATCGTCTCGGACGGTGAGGCCCTTGTCATGTTTCCATACCGACACACCAGGGTGGCTCTCGGTGATTAAAGAAGAAACAGCCGACGCAACCTCCGGCGCATCTGACTTTTCCGTTGGCTGACGGTGAAGCCACCTGCCGTATACTATTTTCGACTCCGCCGGACCTAGGTATTTTAATACCATGTACATTGGTCCAAGTCTCGCCGCCAGACAATCGGCCATTAACATGCCTTGTTTCATCCTAACATCCATATCGATGTCGAACATGATCGACCTCCATTGTGCTGAAAATGTGCAAACGAAACCTATCCAGATTTTGGATAGTTATGGGCAATATTATAGACACAATTAAGGGGATTTCAATGCTATCGGTCTTCGCTGGTGTTGTTTACCTTGGGGTTACTGCTTCGAACTCTCAATCCTTTCCCATGCTCCTTTCGAGTAACCTTTTAAAAAATGCTGAACATAAATAGATATCCATAAATAAAGTCTTAGTGGATACAAAAGCAGGCTATATACCATCTCTTTAAAAGTCTTCGCGAATTTGACAGGAAACAAGCCGTTTTTTAGATCCTGAAAAATACTGCGGGATTCTTGCGGCGAATTTGCGGTAAATCGGGCAGATTGAACATTCCCTCCTATAGACCGTTTTTTTTGCAGAAACCAGTCCCTTAAATTTTTCGGGAAATGAACATACGCCAAAGCCTGCGGTTCGTATTTAATTTCATATCCTGCTGATAAGATTTTTGCAGAAATGTAAGCATCTTCAGCGCGAACTTCTTCGGGAATAGGGAAGAGCGCCTTTATATTCCGTACAGCATACAAATATCCGCTCATCGGGACGTAATCCGACAAAAGCCTTTTCTGATGCGCGGCCTCACAAAATAAATGAGAATAATATCCGAATTGTGTATTGCGACTGTCCAGAGAGACAGGATGGCCGCTGACGCCTCCCACCCTTGGAGCTTCAAAATAGCGGATCAAATCGCGAATCGCGTTATGACTCACGTGCATATCCCCGTCTGTCAAAACTAAAATCGGATTTTTGGCTTTTTCAATAGCATAATTTATGGCTGCGGGCTTGCCCACAGCTTTATCCCGCAAAACTAAATAGTCATTAAAACCTGTAAATTCCACCAGTTTTTCTTTAGCGGCCGCAATTGTTTCATCATCAGGAGCAACCACGATCAACTGCATCTCACCATGCGCGATCAGATCCAGATTCGGACGGACAAGATTTTCAATCGCTTTCTTAATTGACTCCGGTTCTTTATAACTTGTTAGAATAACTGTAAAATCCATGTTATATTTTGATTAAGTATATCTGATTATACATACATGGAACATCGTCCGGGATTCACGCTTTATGGAGTCGTTTTTATATTCGGAGTCTTCTCACTATTTGTTGCAATGTATTTTATACAACTAAGGGCAAAGGAGTTTATTTTTTACAAAGAACTTGCACGCCAAAGAACCGTTGGATATAGCGAATTTATACTTTGCGGAGGCCCTGAGAATATGTCCTGCGAAAAAGGGTATACGTGCGAAATAATCAGATCCAAAAAATATGCTTTCGGCAAATGTGTGAAAGATGTCTAAGCATTAAATATTATGAAAAAACTGGCAACTCAACCTTTAACAGGATTCAGGGACTTTCTTCCAGGTGACTGGAAAGTCCAGTCATATATTTTCGATACTTGGAGACTGGTTTGTGAAAGATATGGATATAAAGAGTACAACGGTCCTGTTTTGGAAAATGTCGAGATTTACAATAAATCGGGCGATGATGTCGGAGCTTCAGGCAAAGAGCTTTATGCTTTTAAGGATCGAGGAGATCGCAATGTTGCTCTGCGCCCCGAGATGACTCCAACCGTCGGCCGAATGGTCGCGGCATATGGAAAACAATTCGCAAAACCAATCCGATGGTTTAGTATCGCTCAATTTTTTAGGGCAGAAAAACCTCAGCGTGGCCGCGGGCGCGAATTTTTTCAATTGAATGCTGACTTATTTGGAATTGAATCGGTTTATGCTGATTTCGAGGTTATAAGCCTGGCGATTGATATTTTAGTCGAATTTAAAGCAACCGCTGAGATGTTTAAGGTAAAGATTAACAACCGCAAATTTACCGATTATTATTTTTCCGAAATTCTAAATATTGATTCAGCCGATCAGAAATCCAAATTATTAAAGATAATTGACGGATATCCTAAACAGACTGAACGGTGGCTGAATGAAAGGCTCGGTGACGCGGGATTTTCTGAATCTGTGTATCCAAAAGTCAAAAATTATCTTTCGTTAACCGTTGTGGATATCCAAAGTATGAAGGGGAAAAATGCCAGTGCAGACGAATTAATCCGACTTTTTGATTTATTAGATGCCGCCGGTTTATCCAAATATTGCGAGCTGGATACGAAAATTGCACGTGGATTTGATTACTATACCGGAATGGTTTTTGAAGTCTTTGATCAAAGCCCGAAAAACAACCGTTCAATGTTTGGAGGAGGCCGCTACGATGACCTTTTAAATCTTTTCGGAGAAGAAAAAATGCCCGCTGTCGGGTTTGCTCCGGGTGATATTACGACGCGATTATTTTTAGAAATATGGGGACTCCTGGAAGGGATGGACCTGAACAGCAAGGAAACCTTTTATATCCCAATATTAAAAAATGAATATTTTGGTATCTATAAAGAAATCGCCGATGACATCAGGCGTTCAGATTCAGTGGTAGAAATGGGACTTGCGGAAACTACTATCTCTGACGCGCTGCGTTACGCAAACAGAAATAAAATTAACTATGTAGTGATAATGTCGGATGACGAGAATAAATACGGGCAGTACAAATTGAAAGATATGGAAAGTGGGGAAGAGAAAACCCTGAACTTTGCA
>CAYHDM010000062.1:0-5228 GCA_964355455.1 uncultured Candidatus Saccharibacteria bacterium | reverse complement strand
CTATTCGCAATAATTTAAGGAAGTAAGCTACGCACCTTATAGTATGCTGAAGTACATTGTCGCCAATAAAATTTTCAGGAAGGTCCGCGTCTACATACCTCCCGACAGAAGCTAATTTTTGAAAAGTGTCCGCGTATTGTGCGTATTGAGAGGGTAATTCACTTTCACCTACGAAGAATGATGATTCTGATTCTTCTTTTTCTGTAGGCTCTTTCTCACCACCAATCCCTTCAACACAATCAAAAACAGCTATCATGGAAGCCATTATACATATAATCCTTATATTGCATATTGTGAATTTTCTAAAAGATCAGAAGAGCGACTTGTTGTTTGGTTTTTTGGACCGAAACGACAAAGAGTCGCTCTCCTTCGAGGCAAACACCGACTAGACAACGTGACCGTGGTTAGCCTGAGTTACTACAAGCCAAGGATTTTCGTTGGGCTCAGAGGCAGGGAATTCTGCCGTGAAATGGCGGACTTCCCAACCTTCCTTAAGATGTAGGCGAACCTCCTTCATCATCTCACCTTTGAATAATCTGTGGTTCGTCACAAAATCCAGGATTGAATTCACAGTTTGTTCACGGTCTCCAGTCAACTCAACATGGGCACGAATCTCGATTAGGATGTCCGGAAAATTAAAACACATTTCCGGGACATAAACCTCTATCGATATGTTGTGCTGGACCGATCCCCCAGCAGGACCGAAAAAACCAAGCCCAACACTGGTTAAACCAACCATGAACGGATCGAGAAGACCCCATCCTAAGCGCTCAAACCTGTGCTGGGGAATCACAATCTTAACCGCCAACTCTATATCACCACCCGGACTCAACATTGTTAGCTCCTTTCTCTAGCTGATTCTCTACCAAAAATACCGCCTGCGGTAGGCGGATTCGCTGAACTCATTATATACCTTAGGGGACAGGCGTTCTACTAGCATTATAGACCGCTAGTTGATCGTATGCGGAGCATGGCATCAACTCATTCAACTAGCTTTATATAGCGTGAGTTGATATAATTTCCCCGTGTTTAATCCCGTTAAATTCATAAAAGAAACCCGAGATGAGCTGGAAAAAGTCACCTGGCCGACTCGCGAAGAAACTATAAGATTGACGCAAGTTGTTATTATTGTTAGTCTTATCGTTAGTTTTTATATGGGGTTGCTCGATTATATCTTTAACGAAATATTCAAAGTGATCATTTGACGCTATCACAAAGTGATAGCTAGCTCTGCAAGCAAAGTATTAGATAATTAAAATCATTAAAAAATGGCGGAAGCAGAAACAGTAGAAGTCAAACAGGAAGCTCCTACAGGGCTTAAATTTACAGATAAACCACATCCCGAAAACAAGTGGTTTGTTGTCCATACCTACTCGGGCCACGAGAGAAAAGTGGCTATTACCTTGGGGGAAAGAGTCAGAGTTATGGATCTTACTGACCGAATTAACGAAGTTTTGATCCCTACACAGAAGAAAATTATCATTTCAAATGGGAAGAAAAAAGAAGTTGATGAGAGGATGTTCCCCGGATATATTTTGGTAAAAGCTGTAATTGACGATAGTGTATGGCATGCAATTCGAACAACTCCCGGAGTTACCGGATTTGTCGGGATCGGCAACCGCCCTACTCCGCTTTCCAAAAAAGAAGTTGATTCTATCGTTAAATTCATGAAGTTGGATGCCCCAAGATTTGAAGCTAAATTCAAAGAAGGCGACGCCGTCAAAATTAACGGAGGAGCTTTCAAAGACTTTTTGGGCAAGGTTAATAAAGTCATGACCGACCAGGGAAGATTGGAAGTATTGGTTTCTGTATTTGACCGTGAAACACCTGTTGAGGTCGATTTTACACAGGTAGAGCCCGCGTAGTGAAATTTGATTATTTGAGATTGAAGTTTTTGGAAATATTTTGCACTCGTCAAGCGAGTACAGGCCGGTAGCAAGAAACTCCGTAGGAGGTTCGCGCGTTAAGACGGAGACTATTTCCAAAAACTTCAGAGCGAAAATACTATGGCAAAAATTAAAACTATTATAAAACTTAATATTCATGCAGGAAAGGCAAATCCGGCTCCTCCTGTTGGGCCGGCACTCGGGCAACATGGAGTCCAAATCATGGCTTTCTGCACTCAATTTAATCAGGCTACACAAGGTATGGAGGGGATTGTTCCGGCTGAAGTTACAATTTTCGAAGGCGGAGCATTCACTTTTGTTTTGAAAACTCCCCCTGCAACAAGCCTTATTTTGAAAGCTTTAAGTAAAGAAAAAGGTTCGGGCGAACCGAATAAAACGAAAGTCGGCAAAATTACGCAAGCCCAGCTTCGGGAAATTGCTGAAAAGAAAATGCCTGATCTGAATGCGAAAAATGTGGAACAGGCAATGAAAATCATCGCCGGATCTGCCCGGAGTATGGGAGTCGAAGTAGAGTCGTAATTATAAAATTAACTTAAACGAAACTATGGCACGAAAACTAGCAGACCAATCAACAACAATAGAAGATTTAGATAAAAGCGAGGCAAAAGAAAAAGCCACTGAAAAGGCCGCGGATATAAAATCCGGCAAAAGAAAAGCTAAAAAGAAAGTCAGAGGCGCGAAATATAAATTAGCCAGAAAAGCTATCAATAAAGAAAAGGCACTCCCGATAAGTGAAGCTATAAAGGAAATCAGAAAAAGCGCTTTTGCTAAATTTAACGAATCAGTTGAGGTCCATATTAATCTTGGAATCGACAAGTCGAAATCTGACCAGAGGGTTCGTTTTGTAACTTCCCTTCCTCATGGAATCGGCAAAAAGATAAAGATTCTGGTTATTGGAGCGGACACCCGCCAAGCGAGTGCAGGCAATAGCGGTGAAAAAAATGACGTTATTTGGAGAGATTCCTCCGCAATAGATGAAATTATAAGTGGAAAATTGAAGGCCGATACTGATTTCAATATCGTGATTGCGACTCCGGCTGCTATGAAAGATATCGCGAAAGCGGCGAAAATATTGGGACCAAAAGGTTTGATGCCCTCTCCCAAAACCGGAACAGTTACGGATAAACCTGAAAAAGCTATAGCTGATTTGTCAAAAGGACAAATCGAGGTCAAAACTCAGCCTAGTCACGCGGTTATCCACCAAACAGTCGGCAATCTTAAATTTAAAGATGAGGAACTCGCTGAAAATATAACCCACCTTTTGGCTGAATTGCAGAAGAATACTCCGGCCAAAATCAAAAAGAAATTTATAACAGGAGTTTATGTTTGCTCAACGATGAGCCCGAGTGTCAAGATCGCGGCTTAATACCGTTAATAGTGCTTGACATCGGGGATAGCTGTCTTTAAACTATCTCCAGTCAATATTCCGTAGATAGCAGGGACCCAAGTTAAAACTTCACCCCGCTGAGGAAAAAATATGTCCAAAAACTTAGAAATCAAAAAACAACTTGTTGAAGATATTTCATCGGAGATCAAAGATGGAACAACTGTAGTGTTCAATTACTCCAGAATCGGCGTTAATGAAATAAATGCGCTGCGCGGAGAATTGGCAAAAACTGAGACTAAACTTAAAGTTGTAAAAAACACGTTAATCTCAAGAATTATCGAGAAAATCGGTGGAAAAACAGGAGAAAATGACCTTCAGGGACAAAACGCTATTGTTATTCCGACAGGAAGCGATATTGTTGCTCCTATTAAAATTTTATATGAATTTATAAAGAAAAATGATAAAGGCGCTATTGTTTTCGGGATTTTAAACGGACAGACACTTACCGGTGATAAAGTTGAAGCGCTCTCGAAACTTCCATCAAGAGAAGTTTTGCTTGCTCAGGTTTTAGGCGGACTTACCTCCCCCATCCGCGGCTTTATGTATGCCAGTAAGGGTGTTCAAGGTAATTTTGTTAGGGCATTAAACGCTATACGGGAGAAAAAGGCTTAATAAGCCTTCCCAATCAATCAACACCAGGAGGTGAATCAATCAATGGCAGACGAAATTAAATTATCAAAAGACGCAGAAAAAGTTATGGAAATGGTCGAAAAAATGACCGTTTTAGAACTTGCAGAGTTGGTAAAAGCTATGGAAGAAAAATTCGGAGTATCCGCCGCAGCCCCAGTTGCAATGGCAGCAGGACCCGCAGCAGCCGAAGCCGCACCTGTAGAAGAAAAAGATTCATTCAACGTGGTTCTTAAAGAAGCAGGAGCAACCAAAATAGCTGTTATTAAAGCCGTTCGCGAGCTTAATCCGACACTAGGATTAGTAGATGCTAAAAACCTTGTTGATAAAGGTGAGGCAGTTATCTTAGAAAATGCTAAGAAAGAGGATGCACAGGCAGCTAAGACGAAGTTGGAAGCCGCAGGAGCGAAGGTAGAACTCGTTTAATTAAAATTTTTCGCACGCGCTTCCGGCTTAACGCTTGAACCTCTTTCAGAGTTTCAAGCTACCTCCAGAACGTTTGAAAAATTTTATTAAACTCGTAACAAAAGAAGAAAAAGGGATCTCGATAGAGGTCCCTTTTTTTAATCCTATTACAGGTCTAATCAAATCTAATGGAGCCGGAATTGTATTCGGTCTTCACCTGCTGTGAAGTAAGTGGATAGTTGAAAATTCTCACGTCGTCGATCTGACCGTCATAGTTCCATACACCAGCCGAAGGTCGATCTGCAATCATAAAATTTTGATCATTTGCTTCTGAGCCATACGTACAATTAGCTGATGTCCCCTGCAACACACCATTAATATAATGCTTTATGTTACTACCATCATAAGTAGAAACGACATGTTGCCAGGTACTCACAGTAAGACCACCCTTAGAGTAATCACAATTACCTCCTGATGTTCTTAATGTCGTTCTCAAGGTTCCGGTTGAATTGGCAAGCTCATAACCCGATCCATATCCTGATGGGATTTTGGACAAAATTTCCTCATATGCATCTACTGCTGAAGGTTTAATCCACGCAGAAAATGTGAGATTTGTAGTAACATCTAGTGGACTATTTGTTGTATCTGTAACATAAACATAATCATCCACCCCGTCAAAGCTCATACTCGCATTCCTCTTGCCGGTTGCTCCGTTGTACCAGGCTGTGCTAGAGGTTGTGCAAGTACCGACTGTATCTTCGCCTCCGGCGCCTATTACAAGCGTGCCATCGTTTCCGGGTGCAGTGTTATTAGGGACCGGAGCCGAATTATATATTGTAGTCCCCTCGCATTCATCCATTTTATAGTGGGCAATCGGTGCCCCGTTGTTGTATTCCCAGGCT
>CAYHDM010000061.1:0-5292 GCA_964355455.1 uncultured Candidatus Saccharibacteria bacterium | reverse complement strand
CATGATTATAAAGAAGTCACGAAGCGGTCGCATTTTAGCCGCGATTTCGAAGTTATATGGAAATAATGCGAGGCAGATTCCGGCAACCAGTGCCCCTATTTCCATTGAAAACCCGATGACGGCGAAAATTGAGGCGAGTCCCATTCCCCATGCCAATGAAAATAAGAATAAAAATTCCTGGGATTTTGCGAAAAACTTCGTTACAACCGGAAATATAAATTTGATAATTATGAAAAGTACTGCCGTAATAAGGGCTCCTTTCCATAAAAGCTGGATTACAACTTCGGAAACGCTTGATCCCAGTGAAAATGAGGAAATCAAAATTAAGATTATTGTGGCTATGACATCCTGAATAAGTAAAAATCCGACTGAAATTTTGCCGTAAAGTTTTTCGAGATCTCCCTTATCCGACAAAAGTTTCAAAACAATGATAGTACTGCTGAAAGTTAGAGCGACAGCTACATAAATGGCCTCAACATAAGTGAAACCCAGAAGCAAACAAATGCCAAAACCGATTGTCGTAGTAACCACAACTTGGCTTATACCTGTTATGGCGGCAACTTTTCCCACTTCTTTTATAACCCGCGGACTCAAATTAAGTCCGACAATAAATAAAAGGAGGCTGATTCCGAATTGTGAAAAAACTTCTAAACTTCCGGGGTCTTTTATTAAGTCAAACGCGTATGGCCCGACTATTAATCCTGTGATTATATAGCCGATTATTAACGGCTGTTTGAGGACCCGCATTAAAGCTGAAATTAAAGCGGCAACAGCAAGTATTAAGCTAATTTCTATAAAAGTTGTCATGGGCAGTGATCTTAATAAAGTTTAGCATGATAGAAAAAAATAATTCTTCTTTTAATTTGGATTGTCATATGGTATTATTCGGAAACAAATTGGATTAACGGAATTTTAATTTGGATGCTTCCTATTTGAATTTTTGGATTCAAGAATTCAGGCAGGAGGTGTCGAGACCGACCTTTCGGAAGTAGTCAGTCTTTCCGGGCCAATTCAGCCCGGGCATTCGGGTTCTGCGTGCGGCACACTGGATGATGAGGTCGGTTTGATTCACCTCTTTAGGGCGCTGGGAAGCAAGGATCTTGGTTTCTTCAACCAACAAATCTTGTCTTTCCCAGCGCCTGTAGTCTTTAATTTTCCCTTTTTTGTAATTTATAAAGTCACGGTTTCCATATCTTGAGGAAGAGGAGCTGTCAGTTTCAAAACTTCATTCGTAATGGGATGCTCAAACTCAATCTCCGAAGCGTGCAAATACTGCCTTTCGTACAAATCTTTATCACGTCGGATATGTTTTTTGCCTGAATACAATTTATCTCCAATAACGGCATTTCCAAGCGCAGTTAAATGCACACGGATCTGATGTGTTCGTCCGGTTTTTGGCTCGCATTCAATTAGCGATAAAATTTCTCCATCTTTGGCCTGCACTCGCTTGTCGGGTGTGTCGGGTGCAGTCTGGGTCTTTTTTAATCGAAAAATCGTCACTGCTGGTTTTCCTCCTTCAACAACAGCAAACTTTTCGCGTCGTTTTGGATTGCGCGCGATCGGGGCATCCACCGTAATTTCTTTGTCAATTTCGTCTGTAATAAATTTGCCATAGACCCACGCAAGATATTTTTTGCCGACTTCTCTATCTTTAAACTGGGCTTGAAGTTTCTGAAATGCTTCCTGGGATTTAGCGATAATCAGCACACCTGAAGTTTCTTTATCGATTCGATGGACAATTCCGTTCCGGCCATAAAAACTATCGGGATCATCTGACTTCTGATTAAATACATTAGAATATTTTTCGGCAAGCCAGCCTTGAATCGTTAATTTACCCTTTTGGGTTTCGGAATCGTTGACAACAATTCCCGCCGGCTTATTTATCACCAGTATATAATCGTCTTCGAAAATTATAGGAATATCCATAATTTGTTTAGCTTTTGCCGTAATTAATATGAAATTTGAGAAACATTCCACAATCATCTCATCTGTCGAAGACTATATAAGGTGAGGACGTTTCGAAAATTGAATATTAATTATTCAGCTCCTAATTTAGCGGCACAGTCAATACAGTATTTTGCGGTCGGATAAGCTTTCAATCTTTCTTTACTTATCGGTTTTCCGCAATTCTGGCAAATTCCATATTTGCCTTTTTTCATTGCATCGAGAGATTCGCCAATTTCGCTTATTTCCTCCGCCACATCGGCTTTCACGGCAGCGACATCGAAATGTTCCATCTGTTCCTGTAATTCATCTCCGATTTCGTCGTCATCGCGACCTTCAGGCTCGTTGGATTCCTGAATGAATGGGTCTTTCTGTGTTAAATCCTCCCCCTCATCCACTAATTCTTTTTTACGACGAACTAATATTGACTTGAGTTTTTCTATAAATGGATTTGCCATTTTGATCCCTTGTACTCGCGCCCGTCTGATTATTAAAACGCAGGCGGTAACGAAAATAATAAAATAAAATGTTGCCTGAAACCACCAAAAACTTGATTCGGTGTTTATGTGCGTTAACAAAAACAGCATAGCAATGAGGCTTGAGCCGGTCAAGTAAAGCGCGAAGAGACCGCCTGTGAAAGTCAGCTTATTTAAGCGCTTTAATTGGAAATAACTCGCGCTTGTTCCAAATAAAAGCCCTTTTTTCAGAAAACGTATCAGGAAGTAAAGGAGCATAAACCCGATAAATATAAGCAAATACGGCAGTTGGGGGACACGGACCCAGATTCCCAAAAATAGAATTGCCTGAAAGATAGCGAGGGCCGGAGCAATCATGTCTCCGATTTTCCAGCCATCCCACGAATTTCTTTTCGCTTCGATATAGGCCGCGATTCCTCCGCCTATTAAGACTCCCTCTAAAGTTAATGGGGATACCAATAATTGATACCGGAAATAGTCAAAATTCAGTTCGTGAAAGAGGAGTTTTCCACCTAAAATTCCTCCGAATAATATTATGAAAAATGAGTCTAAAATGCGATCACTGCTGAAGCCTTCCGCCATTGAGTCTCTCCAGTACAAGAATGCGAATAGCAAAAATGCTATGGAAGTAAATGCGATTGTAATATATTCAGGGTTAGTCATTTAGGTTAGTTCGACCCGGTCACTCTTGGCTTCTGCCGCGTTCTACATATTCACCGGTCGTTGTATTTATTTTAACAACGTCTCCCGGTTTAATAAACATCGGAGCTTGAATTTTGAGTCCGTTTTCAAGTGTTATCTCTTTTAATGCGTTGGTTGCGGTGTTTCCTTTAACCGCAGGATCGGCATCAGCAACTTTCAAAAACATTCCGACGGGCAAAACCAGTGAGATTGGATTTCCTTCATAAAACACGACCTGGTAATTTTTGCCTTCAACTAAAAATTTGGATTCCCATTCGGCTTCGGCAAGCGGAAGCTGGGCTTGGGAATAATCCTCGTTATCCATAAAATTGAGGTTTTCTGTATCAGAATATAGGAATTGCATATTTTTGTTGACTACGTCGGCCTCCTCTACCCTGTCACCGTTGTTAAGCGCAACGTCTTTGATTGCGCCTGTTAATATTTCGAGAGCTTTTATTTTTATGACCGCGCCTCCCCTTGCCATTTTAATATGCTTATAATCAAGGACTTTTAGAGGTTTTTCCTCATGCATGAATATGGTTCCCTTTCGGAGATCGGATGTGACTATCATAGATTTGGATGAAAACTATTTGACCGACAGTATTCTAGCATATGGGGATAAAACTAATATTTGTCGGAAACCGAAATATTCACTCAGTAAGTGGGACTTTGATTTTGTATAAAAAATTATATTTCTTTTCGGTAGGATCAAAATTTGCGATTTCTACACTACCAAGTTCGGTATTCGGTTTACTGAAAACCCTTATAGAACAATTATAATTGCATAACTCAGCGACTTTTAATGTCGAATATTTAAGATTAGAAAAATTCGCTTCAACTCCCAGGTAAATAAAATCGTGATAATCTGAATCTGCATTACTCTGGCTGTATAGGTCAAAATTCTTTGCGATTGATAAATCAAACTTATTTATTTCTTTCATATTAAAATACGATATATACAGCGATACACCTATAAGCAATAGCCCTAACCCCATTAATATCGTTGTTGGCTGCCGAAACCATTTAAATCTGGATTCATCACTACTATACGGTATAAATTTCGTAAACAAATAGATAATAGATATAAACTGGAGAAGTAAACCCCCGTTCAGAAGCAATAGTGCCAATAAGTGGTAAAAGTTTGTTGTCTGAGACAAAACCTGGAAGGTTACAGAAATGAACGTAAATAAAGCTACGTATATGCTCAGGATTTGTATTGAGGAATCCTTACTTTGACTAATTTGCGACTTATAACTATCTATTTCCCCTCGTATTTTCTTGAATTCCACTTCAGAGTTCTCTTTGTATATTTTCAGCTCACCTTTGATTTTTTCTAGGGTCGCTTCGGTATAGTTTTTAACCTCTTCCAGCTCGGCAAATCTTTTACTGATTGCGTAATCTCTTACGGTCGCAGTTGATTGATCTTGGTTTGATTTCTCACCAGAAGTGGACGAGGATTGTAACTCACGCCTAAAATTAAAAAGGTTATCCCAATTGTTAAAATTATAGTTCCCCTTATTGCTATTTCCCCCAACCATTTGTAAAAAAATCTTTCATACTAGCCGGAGTATTGTCTTCGATAAAAATAGATAAAAGTTCTTTTCCCTTATCTATATCGAGGCTTAGTTTTTCATCCGGTTGAGTGTTCAGATCACTTCTAACTAGATAACCCCTTATATTCGACGCGTTTTCCCCGTACATTAGTTCCCCATCACCTAGACTCATAACATTAAAACAATTTAAATCAGTTCCGCTAAATTTCTTAACGAGAGAATATGTCAGTGTAGCGTCAAATCTGCCTAAGTGATTAGAATAATTCTCCGTAAACAGCCTACTAACTAATTTGTCATTCCCTTCCGAAGTAATGAAAAGATCTAATATTAGACCTAGCCTATCTATTTTATTGTCTGGATAGGCAGTATCAAAAACTTCCCCTAACAGAACCGATAATTCTTCTTTCTTCATCTCTACTAAAACCTCTGGAGACGTTTTCATTAAGCTTATAGAAGCTTTCTTAGGTCCTATATCAATCCTCAGCTTTTTGTCATTGGAAACTAGATTAAGCATATAAATATCTCCTGGTATGTCAATAAAAGTAGGCTGAATCATACTGTTTTCGTCGAACCCATATCTTTCTAGTTTATCGACAAATGCAGAATACATTTTTATCCAATTTGGCTTAATATGATCC
>CAYHDM010000060.1:0-5327 GCA_964355455.1 uncultured Candidatus Saccharibacteria bacterium | reverse complement strand
CCAAAAGATTATGAAGCTGTCCTCAGGCAGTTTTAAAAGATGGCTATCTTCCTCAGTTTGGAAAGAAATACAACTCATTGCAAACCAAAATTCTATTTCAAGCGCCGTAAGTGTTTTATCTGGTGAAGCAAGTAACGACGGAGAACTACACGAGCTAAAACTAAGGGTAGCATGGTACGAAGAATCATTATTTTACGATTTGGGGGATGGAAGCGTAGTCAAAATTAATAAAGATGGCTGGGAGATTATAGAAAACCCGCCAATTCTATTTTATAGATTCAACCATCAAAAATCACAGGTGCATCCACAGCAAGGAGGTAGTCTTGGAAACTTGCTTGATTTCATAAACCTTAAAGATGAGGGTGAAAAGCTTTTATTTCAAATTTATGTAGTAGCAAGTTTTTTACCGGATATCGCACACCCAATACTCGTTTCTCACGGACCGCATGGATCTGCAAAAAGCACTATGCATCGTCTTTTAAAAAATCTTATTGATCCGTCGCAAATAGGAATCTCCTCGCCGCCTGACAATATGCGTGAGTTTATTCAAATGGCCAACCATCACTGGATTATTCCCCTTGATAACTTATCGTACCTTTCGGGGTGGATGTCTGATGCACTTTGTAGAGTTTGTACTGGGGGAGGGTTTTCAAAAAGAGAGTTATACACCAATGACGATGACATTATTTATAACTTCAAACACGTTGCTACTCTTAATGGAATTAACTTGGTGGCATCCAAACCAGATTTACTTGATCGTTCTATTCTTTTAGCCCATGAAATTATACCACCTGAAAAAAGAAAGCGAGAAGAAGAAATGTTGGAAGAATTTGAAAAAGCAAAGCCACTGATACTAGGGGCAGTCTTTGACATCCTCGTAAAAACATTAAAAGAAAAGGGTAATGTTGAAGCAAAAATATTCCCCCGCATGGCTGATTTTGCCCATTGGGGATATGCCATTACTAGGGCTATGGGTCGTACAGAAGAAGAATTTTTAGTGGCATACAACAATAATATAGTTCAGCAACATGATGAGGCGATAGATGCAAGTATCGTCGGTCAAACCATATTAGAATTTATGGAAAACCAAGATTCTTGGACTGGGTCACCAACTGAATTATTAGAAGAACTAAACACCCTAGCAAACAAATCAAGAATAAATACAAATTCTAAATTCTGGCCAAAAAGTTCAAATACTATATGGAAAAGGATCAACGAAATTAAGCTAAATTTACAGGCAAAGGGCATTGAGGCGGAAAATACCAAGAGCGGTAAGCGTAAAATCACTCTATGGAAAATAGGGAAAGAAGCTGTCCAAGGTGTCCAAACTGCCCAACAAGAAAACGAAAAACCTCTTTTGCTGGACAGCTCGGACAGTAAGGACAGCTCTTTAGTAATACTCAATTAATAGTAAAAAAAATATATGAAACCAATAAATTGGAAAACTGAAACAAGAAAAATAAATGAGCTGGTGCCGTTCGAGGGCAACCCTCGCACCATGAACGAGAAACAAGCGGCTGACCTAAAAAAGAGCCTGGAAAAGTTTAATCTGGTTGAAATCCCGGCCATCACCCAAGACAACGTAATCCTGGCAGGACACCAGAGATTAAAGATTCTGCAGATGCTTGGCAGGGGTGAGGAGGTAATCGACGTAAGGGTTCCGGATAGAGCATTAACACCAGACGAAATCAAGGAATACAACCTTCGCAGTAATAAAAACCTGGGTGAGTGGGATTTTGACCTGCTGGCCAATTTTGACGAAGAAATGTTAATGGATGTCGGATTTGAGGGATCGGAATTGGATTTGGTGTTCGGGCTGGAAAGAATGGAGGATTTTGACGTAACCAAGGAACTGGAAAAAATACACAAGCAAAACCAAAAGAGAGTGAAGCAGGGCGAAATATGGAAGCTGGGAAACCACAAGCTGGCCATTGGAAACTCAACCGACAAGGAAGTATGGAAAAGATTATTAGGAGAAGAAAACTTTGATTTTATGTTCACCGATCCTCCGTACAAAATCTCATATGGTAAAAGCAGGTTAAGAAAAGTAAAAACAAAAGAAGGATACAAACTGAAAGGCCGAAGGCAATACGAAAGCGTCGGTGAAACAGACGGCAGAGGTAAACCGTTGCATGGTTTTGGAGCAAAGGGCAACAGAATTTATGAAGGCGTGGAAATGGCGGGCGGAGTACCGGAATACGACACGTGGCTTTCCATTGCCAATGAATTTCAAAACCCGAAAGGAGCCAATGTGATGATATTTGAGTACTGGAAAAACATGGCCGAGCTTTGGCAGGCGATATCAAAGTATTGGAAAATACGCAATATGATAATCTGGCACGCTCCCAATCGCCACCAAGGTTTTGGTGCCAAGGGACAATTTTTCAACAAGTACGACATAGCTCCTCTTGCCGGAGACGGTCCATTAAACAAAAATGTTGAGATAGAACTTGATAAGTACTTGGAAGAGAACGGCCAGAAGGTGTTGGACGCTTACGATATTTTAATGTTCGGGTCAAAAGGCGACGCAGAATGGAATAAAAAGAAAGGCGTGGACACATGGACCATGTCGGACCACATCACCGCCAACGTGGGAAGCGCAAAAGAAACGGGAACCGATTTGGTGTTCGGCACTAAGCCATTAATAACGCTAGTACCCTACATAAAAATATTAAGTCCGAGAGGTGGAATAGTGATGGAACCATTCGCGGGAAGTTTTTCAACCGGCATCGCTTGCGAGATTATGAAACGTCGCTGTTATGCCATCGAGCTTTCCGAAACCTACGCGGAATGTTGCATTTCAAGATGGGAAAAGTTCTCAGGGGGTAAGGCTGAAAAAATAGGATAGGAATGCCAAATTAAGGGTATTCAGGCGGTTACACGGGATTTGGGGGCATAAACGCGAATTCCTTGAGGGTTCCTTGCGATTTGAATGACATAGAGGGGTAATTAACAGTCAAGTGAGCCGTACAGGAAATTAAGGGCTCATAAGGGTTTAAAAACTATGACAGACGCTGATAATACAGCAAAAAAACAACAAAAAAGAGTAATAGGAAAACCTTTTAAAAAAGGCCAGTCTGGAAATCCGGCGGGCAGGCCAAAGGGCAGTATTTCTGTGGTGGCTGAATTAAAGAAAAAACTGGAAGAGATACCAAATGAAGGAAACCCTGAAAAGAAAAGATATCTTCATATGCTGGGTCTTAAATAAATAAAAAAGGCGTTGGCCGAGGGAGATGTTTCAATGATTAAAGACATCATTGATAGAATTGACGGCAGGCCGAAACAATCAATGGAGCATTTGGGGGAGATAACCCAAAAAATAATTTCAATAGACGAATAGGCAACCGCCTTGACTTAACTATTAGACAGCGTCATCCTGTCCCTTGAAAAGGAATGGTCGACAATTCACAGGCTGGGCTAACAGCCATTAAGAAAGGTTCAGGTGTTAGCCCACCCGAGCCTTTTTTAGGAAGTAATTATTAAAGTATAAAACCATGGTAACAAAAAAACAATTTCAAACCTACTTGGAAATCCGGGACAGCGGAGCAACCAATATGTTTGATGTAACAAAAGTGGTCGAGTTAAGCGATGGCGTACTAAAAAAAGAAGACTGCATATTTATCATGAAAAACTTTAACGAGCTTTGTGATAAGTATGCAGAAAGTCTTAAAAATTATGCAAATAACAAATAATCACCAGTTAGAGGACATCCAAGAGAAAATAAACTGGCTGGCCTACTGCAGAAAAAGTTCGGATGAAAAGTCTGAAAAGCAGATGCTTTCCAATCCTGCACAATTGCAAGAGATAAATACCATAGTTAAAAGAGATAACCTAGACTGCATTAACTTACAAAAACCTTACTGTGAGGAAAGGTCAGCATTCTCACCTGGCCGTCCCCTGCTAAATGAAATGTTAGACAGAATTGAATCGGGTGAAGCCAATGGAATCCTATGCTGGGAGATTTCACGATTAAGCCGCAATCCCCTAGACTCTGGCCGGGTTCGTTATTTGATGGAACAGGGAAAGCTAAAAGAAATCAGGACTCGCAATAAAATCTATACTGACTTGGATTCATTCTTAATGGATATTGAACTGGCAACCTCCAATAAAGAAAGTAAGGACACCAGCCAGCGTACCCGCCGTAATTTGATGTATAAGGCTAGGGATAATAAGGAATTTCCTGGTGTGGCACCCATAGGATACTCGAATATGACAAAAACAGGCGTGATCGCCGGTAAGTCATATGACAAGCACAGGCAACGAATGATTGAAGAAAGAGTCGAAAAAGAAAAACGCTCACCGATGAGAATCGAGATAGATCCTATTATCGGCCCTCTGATAAAAAAACTATTTGAAGCTTTTTCAACCGGCCTTTATTCTTTAGACTCCATACTTGAATTAACTGACCAGTGGGGGCTGACGAACCGCTATAAGAATAAAATTGCCAGAACAACTATCTCAAGATTATTAGCCAATCCTTTTTATTATGGATGCTTTCTTTTTCACCAAGAAGTTTTTGAAGGGAGCCACCAGCCTCTTATCCTAAAACCATTGTTTGATAAAACCCAAGAAGTATTAAGAGAACGAACTAAGCCCTTAACACGCCACAATAAAAAGCTGAGCTATTCGGGATTAATAAAATGCGGTGAGTGCGGATGCTATGTGGTAGGAGGGATGTTTAAAAATAACCGCTATGAACTCTACCGATGCTCTTTAAGGAAAAGACACATTAAGTGTAGCCAGCATAGCTACATCAACAAAGCCGAGATTGACCGACAACTTGGCGAACAGATGAAAAATCTCACCATTAATAAGATGGTCTATGAACTTTTAATGGAAAATATCAGGACTCGGAATGAGGATGAACGTAAAATACACCTTACCGGTATAGATCATTGGCAGAGAATTGAAAAACACGCAGATGAGAGGATTTCCCGATTACTGGATGCTCTAAGCGAAGGTATGATCAACAAGGTGGAATTCTTGCAAAAGAAAAATGAGATTACGACACAAAAGTATGATGCCAGAGAAAAGATTAAACACCATAAGGGTTCGGTGGGTGCATGGCATAAGTACGCTGAAAACTTAATCATTAAGTCCTCTCATATCTACGAGGTGTTCTCTGAGGGCGATGAGGCGGACAAAAAAGCCCTCCTACTTGCGGTGGGAGAGCGATTTGTGTTCAAAGATGGTTTGGTGACCTTTGACCTGAAGGCTCCTTATAACTTCATTGAAGCAATGCACATATCTGACAGTTCAAACATGTGCGTCGTGCGCGGGCAGGGGGATTTGAACCCCCGATCTCCTCCGTGACAGGGAGGCGTGTT
>CAYHDM010000059.1:0-5346 GCA_964355455.1 uncultured Candidatus Saccharibacteria bacterium | reverse complement strand
CAATACGAAGAATAAATTGGCCATTATTTCTGACAGCATAAGCTTTATCGAATAGCGCCTGATAGATTGTTCCAATATGAGGATAACCTGTCGGACTCGGAGCAATTCTGGTGCGGACTGTTTTTTGTGGCATAACAACATTGATTATACAATCTATCGCCGATATACTAAATCCATATGAATTTAGCCGAAACTCAGGCGGGAATTAAAAGAGGTATCGTAATTGTCGCCCTGCTCACTTTTACTTTCTATTTCGGAAGATTTCTGATTGTACAGGGCATCAATGTATATAGGATGATAAATCCGCCTAAATTGCCTGTTCCGGCATCATCATTTGGGCAACTTCCGCAATTAAAAATGACAAGAGTTCAGATCGAGGGAAATCCTGAATATATTCTGGATACACAAAATGGTAATTTGCCTAATTTTGCGGATAGACTAAAAGTTTATCCACTAATTCAGCCTCAGCCAACTTTATTGTCGGAACAAAAAATTAAACAGCTCGCGGCAGATTTACAGTTTACCGGTGCTTCAAGCAAATTAACAAATTCAGTTTTCAGATGGGTTGATGGAACAAACACCAGAACATTTCAGGCCGATGCAGTGACAAAGAATTTTAAGCTGGAAACTCCTCCATTTAGAATTAGCAATATAGTTTCCACTACTTCATCTATTACTGAAGCTGATGCGATTGAAAGTGTGGAAGGCTTTTTAAAATCAAAAGTATTATTATCCCAAACAGATTTGGCGAATATTGCTTATGTGACCATTCCTACGCAGGTTAATTTAGGACAAATCCGCGAATCGAAATCGACAGCAACAAGTGCAAAATTACTCAAGGTAGATGCTTATATTGAAATTCCCGGAACTAAATCAAGTACGCGTGATCCGGATGTAAAATATCGGGTTTTAGGTCCAAATCCGAAAGATTCACTTATCAGCTTTACAACAACGAATAACAACAATATGGCATTTAAGTACCCGATAGTAAATTTTACTTATTGGGAACCTGACTATACCAACGGGTCTGAATATTACTTAACGCCAATACAGGATGTTTGGGCAGCTATTCAGAGCGGAAACGGAATAACGTCCTATGTAAGAACACGAAGCGGAGATTATTATGTTCCTATTGAACGACTTGCCGTCAGCCGAATCGAAATCAGAGATATATATCTGGCTTATTATATGCAGCCTGAATATACTCCGTATTTACAACCTGTTTATGTATTTGAAGGGCAAATAACAACACCGGCATCAAGTGGACCAGACACGGGAGATATTTTCATCTACTTCCCTGCGATAAGAGGAGATTACATACAATCGAATTAGGAAGCCGAGGACGTTTCAAAAAATTTGCAATGAATTTTATTTAATGGTTTTCGTATAGAAAATATCTAATCATCTCAATCACAACAATAGCAATTGGAATCGCCAAAATTGCTCCCATTAACCCGAGAAGGTTGCCCCCAATCATTAGAACAATAATAGTAACAAGGGGATTAAATCCGACTGCTTTTTGCATAACTTTTGGAACAACCAAATGGTTTTCCAACTGCTGAATCAGAATATATAAACCGATAACTCCAAAGCCGGCGATAGGAGAAACCGTAAAAGCAACAATAAGTGCCGGAATAGCCGATAAAATCGGTCCTATAATCGGGACAATTTCTAAAATTCCGGCAATCACTGCAAGCGCCAGCGCGTACTCAACTCCAAGCAATGTTAGTCCGATATAAGTAGAGATTCCTATAATTAACATTAAAATAATTTGGCCTCTTAGCCATCCGCCTAATTTAAGTTCGATCCGACCCATGACTATTTTTACATCGTCCTGATAGGATTTAGCGAAAAGCTTATAAACATTTTTCGCAAATTATCAAAATCCAAAAGTATATAGACGGTAAAAACAATCACTACAACTACAGTCAATAGTCCCGAAAAAGCCCCGAGTGTGGCGGTAACAATATTTCCGGTAGTCTGACTTAGCTGAGCATAAATTGCGTCATTTAGTTGAATTTGGAATCCGTCCAGTATTGGAAGTTTTGTCAATGAATCAAGATATGAAGGCAAACTTACTATCAACCGGCTAATTTGCTGTAAGGGAATCACTGCTACACTTCCGACCCCGACAAAGGCCAATATAACGACTAAAACGTTTACCACTACAGATATCGGTCTCGGAATTTTCCTGTTATCAAGCCATTCTACAAATGGCTCCAAAGTTAAAGCTAAAATTAATGAGATAAAAAATATTAAAACAACATCCCGAATGAGCCAGAATACCCAGAGCCCGATTAGTGTTCCTAAAAACAATAAAATCGTCCGTAATGAAATTATCAGCTGTTTATCATCCATTTATATATGATTTTACTCGAGCAAAGAGTAGCATGTCAAAAGAACTTTCCGAAATATCAATTTTCACAGAATGTTTGTATTTCTTAAACCACGTTTGCTGGCGTCTTATGTAGCCATGTAGATCGAATTTGATTAATTCTAAAGCTTTATCTTCTGAAATTTCGCCGTTTAAAAATTGTTTGGCGGTTTTATATATGATGCCGTTCATCGGTTCGGTATTCTCGTATCCGATCTTTTTTAGGTTTTCAACTTCACTTAATAGCGGATTCCAGATTTTTTCCGTCCATTTATCAACTCTTGCATATAAAAATTCACGCGGAGCAGTCAGCTCTATGACTAAATTACTTTGACTTGGATCAATTGCCTTTTTGGATTTGGAAGGCCATTCTCCTGTTTTGTTATGAATTTGTATCGCCCTGATTAATCGTGTTGGATTGTTTTTTTCACTGTTGTTCCATGTGTTTAAATAATCTTGAGGAATCATTTTGACCAATTCTTCGATGGACTTTTTGGATAGGATATTACGCGTTTCAGTGTCTGGGGTAACCCGAAAATCCAGGCTCTCCGAAACAAGGCTGTCGATATAGAAACCGGTGCCTCCGACAATTATCGGGGTTTTTATTTTCCCGATTATGCTTTTTGCTTCTGTAGCGTATTGAAAACTTGAATATTCTTCGTTTGGTAAAACCACATCATACATATGGATTTTGACTCCTTCAACCTGCCAGAATTTATCTCCGGTTTTGTATTGGGATTCAGCTAAATCTACGGGTTTTTTGCCTGTCCCTATATCCATATATTTATAGATTTGTCTCGAATCGGCCGATACTAACTCAACATTAAATTCTTTAGCTAACTTGATGGCCAGAGAGGTTTTCCCTGAAGATGTAGGTCCTGTAATTATTATCACTAGGATATTATATTATAATTGTGTCATGGCTCCACAAAACTCGAAATTAAGCATATTTTTAGGAAGCATTAAAGAAATATACGGGAATATGTATCCACAGGTTGAAAAAGGCCTGAAACAGAGCCGTTTTACAACATTTAGGGTAAATTTATCGAAAGCCAAGCCCGAAGAAGTGCTGGAGAGCCTTGAAAATCAGGGATTTAGAGTTATTAAAGGGCCCTTGCAAAATAGCTATGTAATAACACATTTAAAATCCCATATCTCCGACACGCCGGAATTTATCGAAGGGAAAATCTACGTTCAGGAATTATCGAGTATGATTCCTCCTATAATTTTAGCTCCACAAAAGGCCGAAAAAATAATGGACATGGCGGCAGCTCCCGGAAGCAAAACCACTCAAATTGCTGATCTGGTAAATGACGAAGCTGAAATTGTCGCGATGGAAAAACACCCGATCCGCATAAAAATTCTTGAACATAACATTGAACTTCAAGGCTATAAAAATATAAGGATAATTCAAGGTAACGGAATCAAATTTGACCGTCGAAATCCTCAATATACCGAATACTTTGATCGAATATTAGTGGATGTCCCCTGCTCTACAGAAGGGAGCATCAATATTACAAACCCCAAGACTTACAAACACTGGAATATTTATAAACGAAAAGATATGTCCCGAATTCAAAAAGGGATTTTGATGAGCGGAATTCGCATGTTAAAACCGGGGGGCACTTTAGTCTATTCAACTTGCACTTTCGGTATGGAGGAAAACGAACTAGTTTTAGATTGGCTCCTTGAAAAGATGCCTGAATTAAAAATTGAAAAGATTGATTTAGGAATTAAAAATACTTTAAACGGAATTGCGAAGTTTGAAGGAAAACCGTTAGATGCGAAAGTTAGAAATGCAATTCGCGTTCTGCCCAACGAAATGTTTACGGGATTTTTTGTTGCAAAGATTGTGAAACTGCCAAGGGTTGACTAGGGTATTACTTTGTATTACACTACTCGCATGAAGCAATTTTTGTTAAGTCCCAAAGACATAATTTGGGATAAGACTAACATTGCGCACATTTCTAAACATAATCTTCACCCAAGGCAGGTCGATCAGCTTTTTCTTGATCCAAACCGAACCTTTATAACAGCAAAAAAAGACAGAATTGCAGTGATGGGGCGTGTAGGGAAGAGGCTTATCATCGTATTTCTGAATGCTGATGGTAAAAAATATTATGTGGCTACAGCAAGGGATATGGATAAAAATGAACGAGAATATTATCGGAATAATTTAGTTTAAAATAAAAATATGAAAAACTTACCAAAGTTCAGGACAATAGAAGAAGAAGCGAAATTCTGGGATACACATAGTTTTGCTGACTTTGCAGACAATTATAAGGAAGTAAAATCTGACCGAATTTCAGACAAAAAGGACACCGTTATCACAGTAAAAGTCCCTAGTGCAACCAAAAAAGCTTTGTATATTGTAGCTAAAAGATCTAATGTAGCCCCTTCAACATTAATCAGGATGTGGACTTCTGAGAGACTAGAAGAGGAAACCGAGAAATATAGTAGATCTAAAAAGTTTTGATACTCTCTTGACAGTATTCCCTATCTCGAAGAGAATTAACCCTGTTTATGAACTGGCTGAACCTTGCAGTAGACCTATTTCCTTCAGAGACCGAAACCGCTCCTCCCATTGAACCGAACCAAAACGGCGTCGAAAAAGGCAGTGCAAATGGAGTTGAACCAATTCACATGATAGGCCCACACGTGAGATTTAAACATAACGACGATCCGTACCAACTAACAACCTCTGTTAGCGGAAGAATCAATGTTTTTTCCGAAGTTTCAAATCCGCAAAATAAAATTTACCTTGCAACGATAGATGGGCTTCCATCAGATCAGGAGTACACAGATCTAGGTCTTGATAACCTTATTTGCACTATATATGGAAGATATGGATTCAGTACACTTGATCAATTAGCAGGAAATATAGAGCCATCAGACTACGTCTACGAACTAATATTGAGAGCACTAAATGAGTATACCGAAGCTCCGGTTACATTAAGCGGATATGAAAATTG
>CAYHDM010000058.1:0-5479 GCA_964355455.1 uncultured Candidatus Saccharibacteria bacterium | reverse complement strand
TTATTAGCTTTAGAACTTCCGCTTCCTAAAAAGGTTTATGTTCACGGGCATTATAACGTTGAAGGCAAGAAAATGGGGAAGTCCTTGGGGAATGTCATTTCTCCACAAGAATTAATTGATAAATATGGAGTTGATGGAACCCGTTATCTGATAGCGGCCTCTATGCCATATGCAGATGACAGCGACATCAGTTTCAAATGGTTTAGTGAAAAATATAATGCTGATTTGGCGAATGGGCTTGGAAATCTGATTTCGAGGGTGGCGAAACTAGCCGAGGGGAAGATTTATGAAAATGCGGTATTTGGTATTCCGTTTGATAAATTGGTTGAACAGTATCCTGAATTAAAAGACGCCTATGAGAATTTTCGTTTGCAGGATGTTGTAGCAGAATTGCACAAGTTAGTTGTTGGCGCGAATGAATATTTAAGCGTGGAACAGCCATGGAAAAAATCCGGTGACGAAAAGAACATGGTATTAAGCCATGCTATTGATAAGATTTTGGTTATAGCTTTGCTTGCCGGACCGGTTATTCCCCAAACATCTCAAGAAATACGCGAAACTTTTGATAAAGTTGCAGTTAAGCCATCCCGAATTCTTTTTCAACGTGTGGAGGTATAGGCAATTCTCTGCCTTTCGTTAGATTTTCCGCTATAATATTGAATGTTTAACGCGATGCTTCATGTGCACTCATAGCTCAGCTGGATAGAGCGCAACTTTGCGGAAGTTGAGGTCGCAGGTTCAAATCCTGCTGGGTGCACCATATTATAAGGCATTAAACGTAATTGGAGCCACAAGAAAACTTTTCAGGAATTTTTCACTTTTTACGGGGGAAAATTAAACCAGGGTTTATTTCTTTGCCACAATCATATTTGCAACTGCCAACACTAGTATAATAACAAGGCCTAAGTTTACAGCTCCGGTCGAAGAATATATGTTATAAAATATAAGACCGCTAAGAATCACAATAACCATATTAGAAATTAGTGTAAAAGTATTCATAAATGAAGTTTACTCAATTTTGTATTGATGTAAATAGCTTTCTTACTCATTCGGAGCTTCCCCGTATATGATAATTTTCGTTCCCGGGTTATCTTTTGTCGCTCTTATAGATTGTCCGTCACCAAGTTTAGGGTGCGCCCAATAATATAATTGCTCTACTTCTTCAGTCTTCATATTTACGCAGCCGTGGCTCATCGGGTGTCCGAAGTTGCTATGCCAGTACGTTCCGTGTAGGCTAAATCCTTTTGAGGCAGGGACTTCGCTGTTTGAAAAGAACATAACGAATGGAACATTAGGAAGATAATAGTAGGTATGGAGTGCCTTGCTTCCACCTGACATTTTTGTATAGCGCAGTTTTGTCCAGATTCTGAATTCCCCGGTTGGAGTTTTTCCCCATTTGCCTGTTGAGACTAGGAAATCCATAACTTTCTTATCTCCTTCATATGCGTACACTTTTTGGTTGGTTAAATCTACTTCGATGCGTTTATCACTGCCGTCGTCATCCCCTAAAACTTTTTGAGCTGATATATCTACTTGAGCAAGATCATCAGTTGGAGCGGGTATTATTTCATTATTAAAAACCGCAGATGTCTCATTGGGGTCATAGAGTCCGGTTAAGCTGTCGATATCTATAGGATTCTGATTTGAAAACTTATAAAAGAAACGGGCAGAGTAAACTCCTATCAAAAGAAAAATTGAAAGAAACAGAGCCAGAATTAAATTTCTATTTGGCATTACACTTAATGGTACATTGCTTGTTCAGGTTTAACAATATTTAAAGTGGAGAAAGTGGGTAGTGGTGGTCCGAATATCAAGATCTAGTGCTAGAATTGCCTCATAATGACGGACAGCGTCTCCCTGATAAAAGAAAAAATTAATATTGTGGATTTGATCGGCGGATATGTTCCGCTTAAAAAGACCGGAAAAAATCATAAGGGGAGATGTCCGTTTCATAATGAGAAAACTCCTTCATTTATAGTTTCTGAAGATATTCAAAGGTATCGATGCTTTGGATGTGGCAAAAGCGGAGATATATTCAACTTCATTATGGATTTCGAAGGTGTCGATTTTAACGAGGCGCTCAAGATTTTAGCCGATAAAGCCGGAGTTAAGTTGGAATACACAAAAGCGGATAAAAAAGAGAAGGGCTTGAACGAAAAGATTTTGGAAATGAATAAAATTGCTGAAAGGTTCTATTCTAAAATCTTGCTTGAGCATAAATTTGGAGAATCCGCCCGCGAGTATTTGAAAAAACGTGGGATTAAAGATGAAACTATAAAGGAGTTCAAAATCGGGTATGCTCCTAATTCCTGGGACAGTTTGGCGAATTTTCTATTGAAATCAGGGTATACGGCTGACGAAATTGAAAAAGCCGGTTTGGGCAAGAAGCGCAAAAGTGGGGTTGACGCTTACGACATGTTCCGCGGAAGGCTGATGTTTCCGCTTTACGATCATATGGACCGCATTGTCGGATTCGCAGGCCGGGCGCTTTTCCCGGATCAGGAGCCTAAATATATAAATACGCCTGAGACTCCACTTTTTCATAAAGAAAAGTTTTTGTTCGGACTAAATCATGCAAAAGCCCATATCCGAAGTGAAAAGGAAGCAATTATTGTTGAAGGAGAATTCGACATGATTTCTCCTTATCAGGCAGGATATAAAAACATTGTTGCTTCAAAAGGAACCGCGCTTACGCTTGGCCAGATTGAGCTTTTAAAACGCTATGCGCCGGCTGCGACCTTAATATTTGATAATGACGCAGCCGGCGCAGACGCATCTATCAGGGCAATCGATATCATCAAGAATGCCGGAATAAATCTGAAAATCGCTATAATTCCCTCTGATGTAAAAGATCCGGATGAGCTGATAAAGAAAGACCCGAAATCCCTCAAAAAAATCTTAAAAAATGCGGTTCCGCTTTGGGATTACTACTTTATCTACGCTAATAAAAGCTTTGATATGGATGACGTTTTTGGCAAGAAGGCCGCAGGCGGATTCCTATTGAAAATGATTAAAAGCATCGAGGACGAAGTCATAAAGTCGCAGTATATCAAGAAATTTGTGGATGCCTTTGATATGGACGAGTCCGAAGTAAAAACCCAGCTGCAAAAGGTCAAAGACACCAAATTAGAATTTCCCGGTCAAAAACGTGATGAAACCGAGGGTATCGCCGTTACTAACAACATAGGTCTTGTCGGATATCCTCAGCCAGAGGTTTATCTTTTGTCCTTATTATTTAAGGGAAATAAGACAAATCTGCCTTTTTATACAAATTCGATAGATGATGAGCTGTTTACTAATAAACAAACGAGATCACTTTTTAGTGATTTGAAACGGGATGCGGAGCATAAAAAAAGCCTTGATATTAAGGCTTTTTATGATAAACTATCCGATAGTCATCCCGATTTATACAGCTTATTTGAAAAAATTTACTTATTTGGTACCGGGGAGGATCAGAAAGACATCGAGGTTTTCGACGCTGAAATCGCTTCTGTAATACGTAGGCTCAAAGTGGACTTTCTAAAAAGAAAGTTAAAGGAATTATCCAAAGCCATTAAACAGGCAGAAGCCATGTCCGACAATGAAAAGATTGATACTTTTCAGGATCAGGTCAAAGAATATACTCGTGAACTCTCCGATTTATCCTTTTAAAAATTAATGACGGAAGAAATTCAGAAAAGACTGGAAGGTAATCCTAAGATTAAAAATCTTATAACCAAGGGAAGAAGCAAGGGCTACGTAACCTACAAAGAGGTCATGGTGGCGGTTCCCGAAGCTGAAGAAGATGTGGATCTACTTGACGCCTTATATTCAACTTTTGCAGATGAAAAAATCGAAGTAACCGATGTTGAACAAATTGAACTTGTTTCCGACAAGGAATTAGCCGATCTCGAAAAAGAGCTTAGCGATACAACTTTACAATCGACATTAGACCGCGCAATAACCGGAGATCCCGTCCGAATGTATCTTCGCGAAATTGGCCGCGAAACACTTTTGACCGGGAAAGAAGAAATCGAACTCGCAAAAATGATTGAAGCTGTAGCTTACAAAGAAGCCATGGAACAATTAACAAAACAGGGATTGAAACATCCGACGTATAAACATATTGGAAAGTTAATGCTTGAAAATGAAATGTCCGAGGCCGCTCAAAAAGAAAGAGTCGAGGAGGCCAAGCGTCAATTGGAAGATTACACAAAAAACGGCAAAACTTTCAAAATGAAAAGAGCCCGTGAAAAGTTGATAAATTCCAACTTAAGGCTTGTTGTTTCAATTGCAAAAAGATACATGAACCGCGGACTTACTTTCTCTGATTTAATTCAGGAAGGAAATATCGGTTTGATGCGCGCAGTTGATAAATTTGACTGGAGACGCGGATTTAAATTTTCGACATATGCAACTTGGTGGATTCGCCAAGCCATAACCCGCGCGATTGCCGATCAAGCCCGTACGATCCGTATTCCTGTTCATATGATTGAAACCATAAATAAATTAAAGCGCGTTCAGCGTGAACTTGAGCAGAAATATGAAAGGGAGCCTACCGCAAAAGAAATTGCACGTGTTTTAAAAATTGAACCCGCAAAAGTTGAAGAAATTTTAAAAATCTCGCAGGAGCCTTCAAGTCTACAGGCAAAAGTCGGAACCGAAGGCGACACAGAGCTTTCAGAATTTATTCATGATGAAGATGCGGAAACTCCCGAAGACATGGCTTCATACGAACTTTTGAAAGGCCACATCGAAGGTGTTTTGGATACCTTAAGCGAACGCGAACGCAAAGTTTTGGAACTGCGTTTCGGTCTTAAAGATCATAAACCGAGAACTTTAGAGGAAGTCGGAAGAGTCTTCGGAGTTACAAGGGAACGTATCAGACAAATTGAAGCGAAAGCATTAAGAAAGTTGAGGCATCCGTCGAGGAGTCGAAAACTTAGAGATTATTTGGGATAACGGATGTGTGTTGTTGACTTCGTAAAAAGTTAGCATATAGTCATTTCTATGACTGATCAAGCTTTACTTACGCCGCCAGGTGATGAATCTCTTAGCTCTGGCGTAAAAATTTATGTATACGGTTCAGAAGAAACAGAAGCGCAAATGGAAGCTTTATCTGCGACTGTTTGTGATATAGCTATTGATGCTTTTGGTCCGGAAAAAGTAATGTCTTCTGACCGTATCAGGAATAGATTACAGCGTGAGCCGGACTTATTAATAGCAGAAGCGAATGGTTTGCCAGTAGGATTTCAGTTCCAAACATTATTTGAAGATGAGGGACAGAGATACCTTTATTATTCAGTTGCCGTTAGAAAAGAAGGGCAAGGTAAATCAATCGGCCAAAAGTTATTGTCAGCCGCAATAGAGACTTATAAACCAGACATAATTGGTGCAAGATCACAAAATCCAGTCGCAATACTTTCTTTTATGGGAGCGATGCAGTCCCGGGGAATAAGTGAGGTCTATCCATTTGTTGATGAGCATGAGAAAGAGATGT
>CAYHDM010000057.1:0-5629 GCA_964355455.1 uncultured Candidatus Saccharibacteria bacterium | reverse complement strand
TCAGAAAAAATTCGGGGGTGACTGCAACGAAAGAACTTTTAAAATCCCGCTTGCAGGCGGATTTGAAATTACCGATGATGTCCGATGCATTAGAGAATATTTCAAAGATAACGAAGAAATTATCATTGCAAAAAATAAAACTGATTGGTTTGAAAAAGTCGAATATTACATGAAGAATCCAGATAAACGCCAAAAGATAATAGACGCGGGACGAAAAAAGGTATTAAATGAGCATACATATCACAATCGTGTAGAGAAAATTATTGAAATCTATAATACTTTATAAATATATATATAAATGAGCAAAAAAATAATCTTAAATCTAGGCTGCGGCAAAACAAAAATTCCCGATTCAATCGGAGTCGACAAATACCCTGTCGAGAATTACGTTGATATTGTGCATGATCTGGATGTAACTCCCTATCCCTTTGAGAATGATTATGCGGATGAAATCCATCTATATCACGTTTTGGAGCATCTGCATGATCCATTATTAAAAATGGAAGAAATCCACCGGATTTTAAAACCTGGCGGTATACTTCATATAAGAGTGCCACATTTTTCGTCAATGGGAGCTTTCTCTGATATTACGCATGTAAGGCCTTTTGGATATACAAGTTTCGATTATTTTGATAAAAATAATTATCATCATTTTTATACTAAAAAGGAATTCGAAATTTTGAATAAAGAAATTAAATATTTTGGGCTTTATCCAAATTCAGGACTTTATGAAAAATATATTCACGGAAATCAATGCCATCCCGTCGCACGACCGATTGTTAGAATTGTTAATTCCCTTATAAAACTTTCCACTACTCTATTTGAAAGATTTTGGTGTTATTGGGTAGGAGGAGCTACCGAGGTTGTTATCGATCTCAGAAAAAATAAATAAATGTCTACTGCAAAAGATAAAATACAAAAAGATCAGAAGAAATTTTTTAATGAGCATTCGAGTGTAGATATAATTCTCACTCAACACACACCATTGCTCGATCATTATGCTAATAAAGAGCAGTATGAAGGTTTTGAGTGGATAGCTGATTCACACTCAATTTTAGACTACGGATGTGGAACCGCAACCTCAATCGATAGATTCTTTGCCACAGGACGTAATCAAAAGGATTATGAATTTATAGGGGTCGACATTGCCGATAAGGCCCTTGAAAAATCCCGAAATAAATATCCTCAATACAAGTTTTATGTGATTGAAAATAATAAACTAGATAAAGTGGATGATGAGAGTATAGATTCCGCATATATTATTCACGTTTTACACCATTCAACAGGACATGAACAATTTCTAAAGGAAATTTATTCCAAACTAAAACCAGGCGGGAAACTGTTGATGAACGATTTATCGTCTAGAAATCCGATAATAAATCTCGGCAGAAACCTGTTCGGTGCAATGCCCCAATTTGTCAAAAAAAGATTCTCAAATGACCTGGTCGTAAATGATGCTATTCCCGATAAATACTCCGTGAACATTGATCTTACCTTCAGCTTGCTCAAAAAAACCGGGTTTAAAATAGTAAAAGTGGGATATGGTCATTTGTTTTTCTTTTTATTTTTGTGGCTGGATAATTTTGCGAAAATTTCGAGAAATAAAATCGTTTCAAAAATATACACGGCACTCATAAAATTCGAGAATTATCTATTAAATTTTGATTTTTTTAAAAAATACGCCGAACTTTTTTATATATATGCAATTAAGCCCGATAACAAAAATAATTTGAATATCCCCGAATCAGGCAATTACAGTACATCCTTTAATAACTATGTTTATAGCCTTATTCCAAAAAATGCCATATGTCTTGATGTCGGATGCTGGAACGGAAACTTGGGACAAAAATTAATAACAGATAGAAACTGTAAAGTTGATGGCATAGACGTAAATGAATCCATGCTCAGAGAAGCAAAAGAAAAGGGATATATAAATACATACAAAATTAACTTAAATGACAGCGGATACAGCCTAGATTCAATTAAGAAAAAGTATGACGTAATAATTTTTGCCGATATTCTGGAGCATCTTATTGATCCGCAGAAAGCTCTCCTGAATTTTAGAAGCAAATTGAAGGACAAAGGGATAATAATAATATCCCTCCCAAACGTTGCATTTATTTTAAACAGACTTAATTTGCTTTTAGGAAAATGGAATTACCGTGAATTCGGGACACTTGATAAAACCCATCTGAAATTCTCCACAATTAAAACAGCTAGAGAGCTCGTACAAAGTTCAAATTACAAAATACTGAAAGTACAACCATATAATCAATTTGGTATATTAGAGAATATGAAATTTCTGTTAAAACTCTCTCCGGAACTCTTTGCTTATCAAATAATTGTCGTTGCTACGAAAAATGGACAATAAAATTATACTTACTGTTGCTGTACCAAGCTACAATCGTCCTGCAACTCTTGAGAAACTAATAAAACAATTTCAGTGTGAGGATCAAACTAAATTTAAGTTATTAATATCCGACGATGCTTCCCCGGATAATCCGACCGAGATGATCAGGAAATATCAGCGCGAAATTCCGAATTTAATTTATCATAGAAATGAAAAAAATTTGGGCTTTAGCGGAAATGTCTGCCAGTTGTACGATATGACGGAAACTCCATTTATATGGTTTTTGTGCGATGACGATACGATTATTCCAGGCTGTATTAATTTAGTAGTGGATTCACTTATCAAATATGACCCTACAGTCGCGGTATACAATCACACATGGATAAACCCCTATGGAATCAAAAAGATGGCAGGTGTTGAAACCGATAGAATATATAACAGCGAATCAGAAATTAAGGACTACGGGGTTTTAATGCGAATGACATTTTTATCTTCACTTGTATTAAAAAGAATTTTGTCCTCAGATGAAATTAAAAAGACCGACTATCTTTCAAATGTATTTGTTCAATTATCCTTAGCATTACTTCTACTTAGTGAAAGATTCAGATATGCCGAGATTTCTGCGCATATTCTTCATAGAAATGTCGGTTATAAATATGGGGAATTTTTCAAGTTTTATATAGTGGATACTTTGCGCGCAATTTTTGGAGTTAAACATAAATTGAATAACAAAAAATTTATGAACTGGACAATTAAGGAAATCCCCACGGCTTTTCTACTGTACCTTTCTCAAAAATTGGGCCTGTTTAAATATAGTGGGATCACAACTAAGCGGACAATAAAAGAAATAATTCAGTATTACGGAATATACAGCATCGCAATTTTTTCTTTTGTTCCCATTTATTATTTGACACCTGCATTTATACTAAAATTGATATATAAATTGCAGCTTTACTCCTTGCATGGGAAAGAGAAAGGGTTAAGAATATACAATGGGAATGTTAATCGCGCATTCAAGGATGAAAGAAAGACAGGTTTCACTGAGTACAGATAATTTTTTAATAAAATGATTCAACAATACATGCAAAAGGTGAAACGATATTTTAATATTTTCCTTCTAAATATTAATCTGCATGAGAAAGAAGAAATAGTAAATAACTTTCATAAACTTTACTATGATTCAAGTTTACTAAATAAAACCTGGAGAAACAGTAAATTTTTAGGATATCCGATACAAAAATGTCCATTTGATATTTTTACATATCAGGAAATCATAAATAGCCTAAAGCCCGATTTAATAATTGAAACCGGTACCGCATACGGCGGATCTGCCTTATATATGGCTACTATTTGTGACGCAATCAATCACGGCAAAATTCTAACCATTGATATTCAAAAAGTAGAAGAACCCCCTAAACATCCGAGAATAAAATATGTAATAGGATCCTCCGTCGCAACTGAAATTCTTGACCAAGTAAAAGAAGAAATCAAAAATCTCAATCCCGAAACTGTCATGGTTATATTGGATTCTAACCATAGCAAAGATCACGTTCTCGAAGAGTTACACCAGTATAATGGATTTGTTACCTCTCAGAGCTATTTAATAGTTGAGGACACGAACGTAAATGGTCATCCAGTAAACATCGCACATGGTCCTGGACCTATGGAAGCATTAACCGAATTTATGGAAAACAACCATGGTTTTGTATCAGATAGGTCGATGGAACAGCATTTCTTAACCTTTAATCCAAATGGTTATCTGAAAAAGAAGTAAGTCCTGCCCGGAATTATTTTTATGTTGATAGAAAAATGGAAATTAGCCGTTATTGCAGTATTTTCTTTACTGTTAGTGAATGTATTCTTCTTAGGAGTTAAGCCAGGAGAATTTCTGCTGTCTCACGACGAATTGATTGCAATAAACTATTCTGACGCAGTCCGCGGTCTGTATGTCAGGTCTTCTCAGGATTTCAACGTTGATAACACAACAATATTAACGGTTTCAATTATTGATAGGTTATATTATTTTTTAGGATTCTCCCTTCATGTAGACTTGCAAACCCTCGAGAAGGTTTTTTACTATATAAAACTATTCATTTCAATATTGGTTCCTTATCTTGGATTTAGGAAATTCTCACAGTCGATTAACAAGGAAGAGAAAACTGTCGTAAGCGATTATATTGTTTGGCTAATCACTTTATTATATGCATTCAACACGTATACAACAATTTACTGGCACGGAAACGCCTTTCAGCTTAGCCTGCTGCTTTGCTATTCATTCGCTCCGCTCGCTTTATACTATTTTAAGGTAATCATTAGTGAACCCGCACCCAAGCTGACACTTTTGCTTCGGGAAGCTTTGATCTTTCTTGCAATGAGCTTTGGAATCTATTTCTTTGCAGTTTTTTTGATAGTTCTGGCAACGTACTATGTCTCAAATTTAATAATAAATCCTAAAATAATAAAGTCGAGCGTGATAAACATAGCTAAATTGGTCGCTTTGTGCACTCCGCTTTACGCAATATTTTTACCAATGTTCCTTATCATAATATTCGGAGGAGACACGGTAAACGCAACAGGAGGAGAGACTTTCTCGAATTTGCAGGGAGGTCTTTTATATCCGCTATTTCTCTGGTTCTCATGGGGAATTTATACCGACTGGGTTCCACGAAATATATTTACTTTTAATACTTATTACAAGAGTTTTATATACATACTAAGTCCGCTTGCAATTTATACAACAATTTTCTGGGGATTAAGGAAAAAAATGAGCAGCAGAAATATTATCCATTTTCTATTGATTTTTTTAGTTGCTTTAACACTTGTAAAGGGATCACAGCCTCCATTTCAGGAAATCTACCTTTCCCTCATAAAGCATTTCCCGCCATTTAGAGTTTTTAGATCTCCTGACAACAAATTTGGATTTGGAATAATTTTAGCCTTGTGTTTCCTCCTGCTGTATACATCAAAGAATATAAGAAAGGGAATATTCACCGGCACAATGCTGTTTGTTGTTTTAACTCAGGCTTTTCTATTGTTTTCAGGTATAGCAATTAGGGGGCAAAATACTGCGACATCATCTGACCGTATAATTTATATTCCCGATGACTATAAAGAACTAGCAGCGTATCTGGACACAACACAAACCAATACCGGATACATACTTCCTGTTCCCCCTGCAAATTTCGGACATTTTATTCTCTCACCAACTGAGAAACATTTAGGGCAAGATTTAGTCATTAAGCTTGTTCAAAACCCTGTTACTACTCCGGATGAATATTA
>CAYHDM010000056.1:0-5741 GCA_964355455.1 uncultured Candidatus Saccharibacteria bacterium | reverse complement strand
ACTGGAGTTCAGACGTGTGCTCTTCCGATCTGCCACAATAACAGTATAGTCGTGGTAAAACTTGTTCTGCTTTTGCTCTAATAAATTCCTCATTGCGTAGCATGAGGCCACAGTTGGTAAAAACCAAAATGTATGCGATAGGACGCTTAGTAAAGAGGCGTGTGAAAACGGTAACGGTGGCTTCTTTGCACCCAATTTCAAATGATCAATCGAGGTCTCGGAGAACGAGCCGCGGATTAGATCTAGCCATTTCTGAACCTCGTCTTCGTATTTGAATTTGGCTTTCGCTCCTTCCCCTTCGGCAGAAAAGAACACATTTAGATCAAATTGATTAAACTCTCCTTTGAGTGCGATCTCCTTTATAGAATCTGGTAGCTGATAAGTAAGCATAACCATTCTGGGCAGTGAGGCGTAGGGATTATTTTCTCCCTTCCAGTTTTCTTTGGCTCGCTGTTCGTCAGAATACGTCCAGTTGTAAATCTGCTCCTCAATAAATTCGCCTGAAGCAATGGCTCGAAAAGGTGTGCCAGAAAGGTATAAATAAGCGTTAGTTGTGATAGGCATATTGCGTTCATCAAAATACTCAATGCCTTCGCCCTCGCCAAACTCTAGCTCGTCCTTACTCTCAGCTTCAAAGAGATCCTTAGCATTCTCTCGCCAAGCACCGTAGTGATACTCGTCAAATACAACGCAGTCCCAGTTAGTAGAATGTACCCATTCATTCTTGGCTTTTATACCTCCGGCTTCGTTTTTACCTAAATAGTCTTGGAATGAGCCGAAGCAGACAAATGGTTTATTTTTATCTGCATTTTCGAACGACAATCCGTTTCGTGAAATGAATTGCCACCCCGCAAAGTCGATATGTGTATGGAGATCTTCGTCCCAGGCACTTTGAACAGCCGGTTTGAAAGTTAAGACTAGAATCTTCTTCCAGCCCATTTTCTTGGCCAGTTGATAGGTGGCAAAAGTTTTACCAAAGCGCATTTTTGCGTTCCAAAGAAAATGAGGGGTTTTATGATGGTTCTCTGCCTTAAAGCTCTCGAAGTATGCAATTGTCTTATCAACTGCTTCTGATTGTTCTGGGCGCATTTGGAAATCGAGCGTTCGATTATCTTCGTTTCTGACCCCGCTTCTCACTGACAGCACCGCGGCTTTGACGTCTACTAGCGAGCACTTAAACCATTCGCCTTCCGGATTGCCAATGCCTCGTTTTCTCAAATAGCGATGCACATCGTGGTCGGTAAAGGCCGTACCGTCATTGCGCATGGCTGATTCTTCAAAAACGATCTTGTAAGGCAAGGCACCCGGACGAAGTGTTGGATATTGTTGCGCGATCCGTGCCTGTGCGTCCGTATTGGTGAAGCCAACTTTTAACAGACCTTTATATTGTGGGTGCGTGTCCTCATATGCATAAATTGTTGGATTCGCTTCCGGGCGTAAAGGAAAGAAATTGCTCATGATAGTTAATCCATCGGACGGATCAATGACTTAATGAACTCAAATTCCTCGGATGTAATTCTATATTTTTTATTTATTTTCTCTTCAGACCATTTCTCCATATAGTCTTGCTCGGGAACGAGACCATAAACCTTTGAGGTTGCATCTTGAGTCACTTTTTTTAATAGCACTAAAAACCTGAAGAATCTGGTATTCACATAGGAAATAACGTTCTTACTTTCCTCGAGAGTATCCGCGTGGCTAAGTACAAGGTAAGTTTCAGTGCATGCAGTTCCAGGCTCAGCAATGAATGGCTTTCCCAGTATAGAGTGTGGGAAAGCATCGCTTCCGCTACCAGCACGAGGTATTAAAACCTTATACTTGTCGATTAGCTCAGCATTTCTTGTTATTTTATGTGGTTCAATGTAACCAACCCCACCATTCTGATAAAGAGTGATAGAACCGTTAAACTTTTTAGTTTTCCCCTTAAATAGGGTGTCTAAATTAAACGGTTTCCGTGAACTAACATGTTTCGCAAAACTCTCTTCATGAAAACTTCGTACCTTGTGCAGAATGGGCACGGCTTGATTAAATCGAATAAACGTATCCAATCCCTTCTCAAGTAACGGTCTCGACAACGATGATGTGAGGTTACCTTTTTGGGACGTTGTAACAGTTACCTCGCCCGGATTGTCCCGATCCCACAGGAAGTAGCATACTCCCCCCTTGATTTGAACTCCTGGAAAACAGTCAATTGCCTCAGGAAAATCCACTATTTGGCGAATCCTATCGTCCTTAAGCATGCTATCTCTAAACTCATCAAGACCTTTTCCTCCTGAGTACCAACGCGCCGGAATAATCATTGCCAAAAATCTTGGGTTTAACTTTTTGGCTTGACTGACGAAGAGATGATAAATGGGTTTTGCGCTAGTTCCATACCCGCTATCGCTCAATTGATAGGGTGGATTTCCAATAATTACATCAAATTTCATGTTGAATATTTTCTCTGGTTTATCTGTATGAATAAACTGATAAGCATGTGTTTCTAACTCATTGCCGCGGCCATAAACTTCTTGGCTCGCCCCACAATATTTACAGTTACCACTATGCCAACTATGTTCAACCCTATCATATAGAATATTTCCCTGTTCGTTAGTAAAATCTTCGCAAGTGGAGTACTTACCGTTTGCTATTTTTGAGCAATAGACGCTCCGTCTTGATAGCAGTGACGTCAGCTCTGTAATCGCAATGCCGTAGAGTTGGTTTTTATGAATATGGTTGATGCGCTCTCGTAGGTCGGGAATCTGTTTTTCTAGACCAACCATCAGCCGTTTGGCTATTTCTCTTAGGAAAACACCCGTCTTACTGACTGGGTCGAGAAACTTGGCCTCTTTGTTGCTCCATAAGTCGTTTGGTAGGGTGTCTAATATTTGGTTGACCAGTACTGGGGGCGTAAATACTTCGTCGTTACTTAAGTTGGCGAGGCACGAGAGAACGTCGGGGTTGTAATTCGTTTTTATCATTCTTTTCCGATCTCTAGAAAGTGGATCAAGGGATAATCTTTTACTGGGGTTGGGATGAAAGCCATGTCGCCTAGATCGGAGAACAAATTTGGTCCGTCGAGCGGTTGGCTTTCCATCAAATTTGCCATCGTATAATCCCGTCTCTTAATCATACTGCCGTTAACAGCGCTCCATTCGGAGAAAATAATTGGTTTTCCTTTTTCGTCGGGTCTTTTTAAGCTCAGTGCGTCACCCCATAAGATGTTTTTGCCCAAAATGAATTCCGCGGTTTTTAAGAATTCTTGTTTAATCTTTTTATAATTCTTTAGGTAGTAGTGCGTAAATGTACCCAATAGCCTGTCTCGACATGTTTCAACGTTGTCTTGTTGGATGTCCACGCCGTAGATACTTGAGAGGGCGACGATGGCATAACGCTCATATTCGAGTTGGTTTTTTGAGTAGCGCTTTTCGACAATAGCCAGTTTTCTTTTTAAGATTTCCTCAAGAAAATTCCCAGTGCCACAAGCTGGCTCCAGAAAACGAGAATCTATTCGTTCAGTCTCTTGTTTTACAAGGTTTAGCATGTCGTTAACTTCACGCTCATCAGTGAATACTTCGCCATGATCATTTATTCTTTGTTTAGATACGACTTGCGATTGTTTGTAAGCCTTTTCGTATGACATTATTAGGTTTTTTCAGATGAAAGGTCTTTAAGTACTTCTTGGGTACTTCTAATTAGGTCGACAAGCTCTATCTGCTTCTCGATTCGTTTTGCCTTAAAATAATCCGAATAGTCCTTCTCGTCTTTAGATATACTTTCTTTTAATAGACTGGGGTCAATAGACTTGTTTTTTAATATACCTACGCTCCTCGCATCCTCTTTCATCTTTTTACTTTCTTCTGAAGCAAAGTTCTCGAGGCCCTGAATATCGTTAAGAAACAATGTTGAAGCAGAGAGTGTACTTATTAGTCTTTCTTGAATGTGAATATCGTCAATGTAGAAAGCGTCCCTCTTTGATTCTTCCAGATTCTTAATCGTTTGATTCAGCCTATTTATTATCAAAAAGTCAAAATAACTTTTATTTTCAAAATTCCATTTCAGCTTTTCATAAGAAGAAAGTAGTCCCTGTATCTCGAATCTTATATAGATTAGGAAGCTTGATCTTTTCTGCTTCCAAATCATTTTTGATTTGAAATATTCAATTAGCGCAGTTGCGAGAAATGTTAAAAATGACCCCAGAAAAATTAGCCAGACATTAGGACTTACGTTCATATTCCCTTGCTTTCCATTTCCCAGATTTTACCCCAAAACACTACCGAGAAACAGATTAATTCTGGAAAATATTATTTCTTCTCCAGTTTAAAACTTATTTTGTATGTATAAAAATCAATATTTTGAGCTACCGATAGGGCGCGGTTGATTTTGAGGTCGTCTTCAAACGCTATTATCGCTCCTCGTACTGTTTGATTTTTCTCCGCTAGCTCCTCTTTTACGTATCCCATATATCGTTGAATTTGGCCCACAACAACATCGCTGACTCTGCCTTTTTTAAGTTCAACGACCAATATCTGTTTTTTGTCTTTACTGATTGCTAAAACATCTATCGGTCCCGTATCGCTTGGGTACTGCTGGCCAACAATTTCACCGTCTTCTTCGTAAATATCGTAATGTTTACCCAGCTCTGTGTGGTGCCAATTCTGCACCAAGAAATCCTCCAGATGCTTTTCAAGTGCAAAGATACTTGGATCTTCCACGGTCTCGTCATTCGAGATTATTGAGGCAGGACGCCCACCCGATATTAAGAGTTCAATCTCATCGTAATATTTGGTGATATACTAACCATTCCTATCGCACCTGTTGAATTCTTTAGCTGCTCCGACATACCGTCTCTCGAAATTGTTCCGGGATACCAATTAACTGACCGTCTATGTGGAAGTGACGTCCCGGGCTGAAAAAAATAATCACCAGTTACTTCACCTACAAAATAATTTCGTTGACCATCTGGACATAGGACGATATCCCCTTTTAAAATTCCCCTGGAAACTGTGTGGACCATTGCACAGGCTAATCCGGCAGCAATTTTTGTCTTGTCTGGGTACTTACTTAGATATAGTGGAATCATTTCTTTATTAAATTCCCGCCAATTGTCGGTAAGTTTTTTTGTTAAATCAACTTCCGGGAGCCATCCCGCACCAATGTAATTTCCTTCGTGCGCCTCTTTGGCATAAATACTTTGCTTACCTAACATTGTCCGGTAGTAGCTTCTCATCTTGCCCAAATACTACTCTTTTTCTCTGTTGAATCAAAGAAATAGGCGCACAAGACGCAGCTCGTCGAAGGAGTATTTTGATCCCAACAGTTCGCGGGTTTGGGATAGGAACATTTGGCCTTCTTTTTTCTGAACGGCGAGGAGGGCCTTTTTGATTGGCTCGAAGCGGGCGGATTTGGGTTTGAGGTGAGCGATATCACTCAATACGATTTCTTTTCCTTCCAGCAACTTTTCCAGATGCCCAATAATGGTGCCGACGGTCATGGCACGGATATTGGCAATTTCGGGCAGGGATCGCTTATCGTTTAGTAATATATTCTTCGTGACTATATGCGTAGCAACTTTTGGCTCGGCTTTTTTGGGACCGCTCCCCTTTTCGCCGCCGCTGGCAGTAACAAAATTATCGTGCAGCTTCTGTAAATCAGCTGGAGCAAAGGTAGCGTATTTTTGGCTGTGACGAGCGGACTGATCGCGGAAACGCGCATCTTGATCGCTAACTTGCGGGTGAACTTCCAGCGCTCGGTCGTTAAAG
>CAYHDM010000055.1:0-5800 GCA_964355455.1 uncultured Candidatus Saccharibacteria bacterium | reverse complement strand
TCGAACCCGCAACCTTCTCCGTGACAGGGAGACACTCTGACCAATTGAGCTACACCCCCAAAAAAATGCGATCAGTGGTCTATTATTTGAAATCTCCGAAATAATCAAATCGCATGCATATTATACAAAAGATTAAGATATATGGGTAGCCGGACGATTTGGATATAATGGCCTGATTCTAACCTTCGATTAATTGCTTTATAATATGATTTGTAATATTGCGGTTGGACGCCTCCGCGTTGCGTCGGCTAGCAGCCGCGCTAAAGAATAATCCTATATATTGCGCGGCTGTAGCGTAGTGGTAACGCGTTTCCTTCCCAAGGAAAAGATCGAGGGTTCGAATCCCTTCAGCCGCTCCAGAGAATTTGAGTTTTATCATGATAGAATATATCAAGACCGCCTATTTTTGGCCGCTCTAGCTCAACGGTAGAGCAATGGTATCGTAAACCATAGGCTGTCGGTTCAAATCCGACGGGCGGCTCCATAAACTGACAATAAGACGTTGAATACAATAAGTATGCTAAGAATACTAAAGAACACTAACATGAGAAATTTTCACAAAAATGTAGCACCGTTTGTAAATCCCACGATGCCGACAAAGAAAAGATCCAGAAGACCCTATTTAATAAAAAGAATTTTAATCACCAACGCATTAAGCTTACTTGTCGTTATCCTCACTTATTTATGGATGGTTTTCTTCTTATCTAGCGTTGGCTCATTTTGGGATTTATTCCGCGGAAAAGATATTTACGTAAATGAAGATAAACTTCCGCCGATTCCTCCATTTTTAAGTAGCATTCCAGAGGCTACACAAAGTTCAAGTATCGATATAACCGGCAGATCGGAGTCTGGTGTTAAAGTGGAATTATATATTGATGGAAGCCGCATTTCGGAGACCGTAAGCGATTCAAACGGGTCATTTGTATTCAGCAGTGTCCCAGTTGGAGTTTTCAGACAGGAAATATACACAAAAGCAGTGGATGAATCGGGAAATGAAAGTAATCAATCTAATACTTACGCGATTCAGCAGGATACTACTCCTCCTGAAGTCGAAATTACCTCTCCTGATAAAAAAGAAATTTCACATCGCGCGACAGAGCACACATATAGAATCGCCGGAAAAACCGAACCTGGTGCAGCAGTTCTAGTAAATGAACAATTAGCGGTAATTAATCCCGATGGTGATTTTTTTGCAAATTTAAGATTAGAAACAGGAGGAAATAAAATTAAAATAATGGTAAAAGACAAAGCTTTAAACGAAACTGAAAATGAAATATTCATAAATTTTGAAAAGATAGATTAATCTTCTTCCTTTTTATTTCCCGACAGAAATATAGCGGTAAATGCCGTCAAATTCACTGTGAGAGCCGGAAAGAATAATGAGTTTATGAATTGCGAATTGACCAAAAGAGAGATTAAAATAGCCGTAAACATAAGGCCTAAATTATCAAGTTTTGCCCTATTTAGCGATTGAAAGAACAGCTTAATATTCGCAATCAAGTAGATTGACAATCCAATCAGCCCTGTCGTAACCCAAACAAACAACAAACTTGAATCTGAACCTGAATCAGCTCTGTCCCCTAAACCTTCATCGTATTTTATTAACCCTAAATCCCGTCGGATATAGCGATAAGTATTAAACCCATAACCTATAATGGGATTTTGCTTAGCAATTTCATATGTTTCTGTCCATGAAATAACACGGTAATAGAACGAATCGGAAGGATCGGTCACCCCGGAAATCCGTGTTTGCACTCTAGGAATAGCGTAGTAAACCAGAAACATTCCGAGTAGCGCAATCGGGATAATCCACTTAAATTTTATGATGCCCATAACTAATATGACCACTGCCAATGCCAACCACGCGCTTCGTGAGAAAGTTAAGATTATTGCCGAGAAAATAATTAGAAACCCCGTAATATTTAAAATTAACTTTTTTGCGGATTTTACTTTTTTAGATTCAAATAAATTTAAAATATCTGAAGTCAGCACTGATAAAATTAGGACTAAAATTATCCCGGCAAAGTTAGGGTCAAAATATAGCCCCGCAAGACGGTTCAGGTGAGGATCCCACATTAATGATTTATCGAGTGTAGTAAAATCAGACAAAAATATTAGTTGCAAAAAACAGAAGATTGATATTAAAACTCCCTCTCCAATTATTAAATTTTTAACAAATTTGTAATCAATTTTGGCAGACTTCAAATCCAAAAATAGTACGATTCCGGAAAACATATAAAGACTCCACCTTAATAAATAAAGGGAAGAAATTATTAGGTCGGAAACTGAATCCAAGTATCTGTACGCATTTACAGTGACTAAAGCCGCATATAAAATAAAAAGGATATTTAGCTTGTAGAAAGTCGGCAGATTGATTCTATACGTTTTAAAATCCCTTATATATAGCCAACAGGAAAGGGATAAATAAATTACGAAAAGAATATCCCAATAGTATAGACCAATAAAAATACTACCCATATTGATCCGGGCAAAGTATCCTAGGGAAAGCGTTATGAAGATCAAGACCAGTAAGAGCTTTTTAAAATTTATTACCTTTGTTATAAACATTTGTTTATAAAACGATTCTGCGAAAAACTATCACTTGGTAACTCGGCTTTGATATTGTCGTAATATTCTTTTAACATTACGACTTTTACGTGTGTATCAAGTCCATAAAATCAGGAAGTCTTCAAAAATTTATCCACAATTCTTCTACAAAAACCCTAATCTGCGTCACCTTTTGTCATACCCCTAATATCAAATAAATCAGATATTTTTATGTTACGGAAATATCCTACGAATTTTCTTCCAACTAATAATGCCAATACACAGAATACAAAAGATTCCGTTAAGACAGTTAATACAGCAGCCGCATAGTAATCGTATAAGGGTATGTAATACCAATTTAGAAATGCGTTGCAAAAAAATGCGATTCCGTAAATCCACATTAAGTAAAATTTTTTGCCTTCAAGCAAAGCAACCCAGCTTAGTGGAGCTGTCAAAAAGAAGAAGACTAGCCCGGTCATCAAGATATTAAATGGAATAACAGCGTCATTCATTTGAAAACCCCATATTGCCGGTATTAAATATGCTGAAAAAGAAATTCCTAAAATGGTTAAGACAATACCGGCGGTAAATAGATATATAAACGCTTTTACCGTAAAGATTCGGTATTTCTCTTCAGATTCAGCTTTTATTTTCACCAAAATCGGGTAAACCGCGTTCATAAAAAAAGTCGGTAAAACCAGTACAATATCGAAAATTTTGTAAGAAAGGTTGTAAATTCCAACTGAATATGCAGTCGATAAAATCGACAATATCAACCTGTCGGCATGAATCATTAAAACATTTAGCGATAAAGCCATTCCCATCGGGAAAGCATCATACACAACGTGCTTCCAGTATTCAAAATCTATCCACTTTACAGATCTTGAAAGATATTCACGAATAAAATACAGAGATAGGAATGGAGTTAAGGCAGATCCAATTAATGACGCAGTAACTAGAGCGACCAGAGAATCTCCAAATAATAAAATTGAAAGGGCTGCTAAAACTAAAATCAGCCCGCTTCCCCATACCGAAGCCTTTGCCTGATAATCGTATCTTAAAAAAGATTGAAATATTAAAGATGCGGAGCTCGAAACTGAAATAAAAAGTATAAGCGGTAGACTTATTAAAATTGATAATTTAACGACTTCAGAATATGGAACGAAGTAGAGCCCGATAAGAGCTGTGAGCATCAATAGAGTCCCAAAAACAATCCGTAGAGTCAGCACTTTTGCAAAGTTTTCTTTCGCGACGTTTATATCTTTTGCGAATTCCTGGACGACAATTGCGTTGACTCCGAAATCAGATAGAAGGAAAAATGTTAAAACGTACGTAGTGACAATCGAGTATTCTCCATAAGTTTCTGCCCCCAAAAGTCTGGTTATTAAAATTGAGATCAAAAGAGTACTTCCCGCTGTTACAAATTTGTTTATTATCTGATATGCAGTATTTGAGGCAATTGCTCGTTTATGGGACATAGTTTGGTTTGTATAGATTTTACCTCATTTTTAGGGAGATGGCAGTAGAAGGTATTATTGAAAAACCGCCACACATCACCTGTCGCTTGCTATTTTTCCAATAATTTGCCACGAGGTATTTGGAAATGTATGGATATTCCCAAACTAATTATCGATTGCTTTAACATTTTTTAAGATAAATTCGTATCTCAAATCACCTACATTTAGGACATTCACTTCCTTATCTGGAATTTCGAGAGTTTGAAACGATTGTTTCTCAAAGTTAAAGAATTCACCGCTGACATAAACGATTTTTGCAGTTGGGAAATTTCCCAATTTTTCTTTTAAATGCCAACACATCGGATAAAAAGTACCTTTTTCATTTGGGGATTTAAAAGGGGCTGATTTTACATGATAATTTCCTCCCGTGATTAGCATTTTAAAGTTAGGATCGTAGTTTTCTAGGAACGCATCAGCATAGTCTTTATCTCTACTATTCCAATCAATTGTATCTTTTCTTTTGTCATAACATATAATTTTCTTTAGCTTGCCTGATTCATACAGCAGTTTAAGCATCGACAACATTTCATAGCTAAATCTACCATCGTTTATTTCTTGAAAAAACCAATGTCTAGGGGATACATCGTTTTTTATAAAATTCATTAAGTCCAAAATACAATCAACCGGATATTCTAAGGCGATACTTTCGAAATTAAATTGCTGTAATACAGTAAAATACAGGTCAACATTATCTTTTACTCCATGAACTTCACCAATCCCAAATAATTTTCTATCACTTATGTCTCTAGAAAGAAGCTTTAGTGATTCAGAAGGCGGTAATAATATCTTATTCGGCTTAATAAATGGGATGATTCGCATATTAATATTATATAGGTTTGAAAAATCTTTGTAGAGAGAACAGTTTTACTTCCGAAGAAGGTTTTATTCTCTCTACAATCCACTACGACTTACCTGAAAAAACATCAACGAATGCTTTGGATATCTCCATACCTGTCTCAATTTCAACAAAAGCCCATTGACCGTTGGGGTTAACTTCTACAAACCAATACTCACCCGACTTATCAACGATGAAATCAAATGCTCCATATCTGAGATTCAGTTTACGCAGCATCTTTTTACATCTATCGATAATCGAAATCGGCATTTCGTGTGGTACATAACTCAAAGCAGCTTCATCAAATATTCCTTCCCGCCAATCAATGGCACTTGCATATTCCCCTTTCTGATGTATCTCACATGGAAATACTTGATCTCCGACGATTGTTAACCGAACATCGTAGGACTTGTGAATACGCTCTTGAAAAATCGCAGGCGCTACACACAACCCTTCCAAATCAATAGATTCAATATCAGCGGAATCTACTGGAACGGTGTAGAACACCGAAGATGTTTTCCCATCATAGATATGCTGAGTTCCCATCATCTTTGTTACAACTGATCCTAGTTCGAGAATAAAGGATCGGGCTTCTGATGCCGAACTCGTTGCAATTGTACGGGGTACTTTCAATCCCAAACTGTGAGCTATTTCCGCCTGCATAAGCTTGTTGCTTCCGCGAATGATAGCCCAATAGTCTGAGACCCAAGTTCTATCTTGTAATAATGAATACAAAGCTTGAATTGTCTTTTGGTATGCGCTAAAGGCGTAACCCCTATAGAGATCATCTACGGGCATGTCTTTTGCCTCCAAAAGTAAGGGTTTTCGATACCAGACTGCTTCACAATCACTTAAGCAACGCTCTTGGCTATAAACTTCAAACCGAGAGCCATTCCACCGA
>CAYHDM010000054.1:2740-5882 GCA_964355455.1 uncultured Candidatus Saccharibacteria bacterium | reverse complement strand
GATACGATTTGCGAATTTGCCAGCCACTTTAAAAGCAACCTTTCCCAAACATGGAGAAAAGCCGATATAGAAGCAAAACAGCAACTTCAACAAGTATTATTTCCCGAAGGGGTAGAATATTGTTTTCCAAAGTTTCGAACCGCTAAATTATCCTGTCTTTTCAACGCTTTAGGAGACTTTGATGTATCCGAAGAACACATGGGGTGGACTATGGGACTTGAACCCACAACCTCCTGTGCCACAGACAGGTGCTCTAACCAGTTGAGCTAAGTCCACCATAAAACTGACGTAACTAGAGTCGCGGATGCTTCGCATCCTCTACTAATTACTCGGTACGCTCGTAATTATATCGAAAAAACAGGCATAATAGAAACCCGGATATTTAGGGTTATAATAGGGATGTGATAAGAAAAAGATTCCTAGTCCTCTTTATTACTGTATTTTTAGCATCATTTCTTGCGGCAGCGATTCCTCGTCAGTCCTACGCGCAAGAGCAAATCATAAATTACGATGTCAATATAAAAATACATAAGACTTCGGAAGTGGATTTCATCGAAAAAATTCAATATGACTTTAGAACAGAAAACCGCCATGGAATATACAGAAATATTCCATATGTAACAAGAAATTCCGATGGAATACCTTTTCAACTCGAGATCGCCGTAACCGATGTAAAAATTCAGGATAATAAAAACAATATAAATTCTGTTCCATACACAAAATCTACATCCGGTGAATATTTAAATATAAAAATCGGCGATCCGAATAAAACTACCAAAGGAATCAACACCTATATCATTTCGTACAAGGTGAAGGGTGCAATAAATTATTTTTCCGATCACGATGAGTTATATTGGAATGCCACGGGAAACGAGTGGCAAAGGCCGATTCAGCAAGCAAAAGTCACAATAGATTTATCTGAACTAGACTATCCCCAAATAACAAATTCTAATGTTGCGTGTTACTCCGGTATAAAAGGAAGCACCGCCACCAATTGTAAAATCATTACAAGTCCGAATCACGCAATTATATCTAGTGCTTCAACTTTAAACCCGTACGAAGGCTTAACTTTTGTAATTTCTCTGCCAAAAGGTATGGTAGATTTTTATCAGATCCAGGAAGCCAAGGATACTTCCGGTGAAACTAGCTGGATATTCATTGTAATTGTAGTAGTAGTTTTCTTGCTAAATCTCGTACTCCCGATCGCAATTTTTCTTTATTGGTATTTTCATGGGCGCGATCCCAAGGATGACCGCGTACTTGTGAGAATGTATGATCCTCCGCTTGATGCCAATAAAAAAGAAATGACGCTAATGGAAACGGGAACAATTGTTGACGAAACTGTTAATCCACGTGATATATCAGCAGAAATCATCGGTCTGGCGATAAATAAATATATAACAATACAAGAAGATGAGAGTAAATTGCTAGGTATAGTCAAAACAACAAAAATAACGTTTGAAAGGGGTCCGAAACTTATAGAAAATCCCAAAATGTCAGGGTTAAAAAAGCACCAGATTGACTTAATTAAGGCTTTAGGTTTGGATGAGAAAAAATCGGTTGAGCTGGACGATATATCCGACGAACTCCCTTCAAAAATTTCAGATATCGAAGGCCAAGTATATAAAGATCTGACGGATAAAGGATATTTTGACTCAAATCCAAATAACACCAGAGTTAAATTCATTATAATCGGAGTTGCTATCTGCTTTATTGGATTAATACTTCCGGGACTTACAACCATTGTGCTTTCGTTTCTCATGCCTCGAAAAACTACACTCGGAGTTGAAGCAAAAAGACACGCCCTTGGACTAAAACAATTTTTAGTTTCGCAGGAGAGACAGTTTGAATTCCAGGAGAAAAACTTCTATATGTTTGAAAAGCTTTTACCGTATGCTATTAGCTTTAACGTTGCAAAAGTCTGGGCCGAAAAGTTTAAGGATTTATACGATTACAAACCCGACTGGTACACATCTAATACAATAAATACTTTCAATTCGATAAATCTTGTGAATGCTTTGCAAAATGACTTTTCGAGAATGGAGACTTCGTATAAAGCCACAAGTACAAGGAGTTCGTCCGGGTTTTCGTCAGGTTTCAGCGGAGGAAGTTCAGGTGGAGGCGGTGGAGGCGGGGGAGGAGGAAGCTGGTAAGTTTCAAATTTCCAAATTCGGAACACGATCCAAAGTTTCCAAATCATTATGATAAGCTTTATCTTCTAAAATTTGAGTCATATAATATGCTGTAATCGCGATCATTGCGGCATTATCGGTACATAACCACATAGGCTGCGGATATGTAATTTTAATTTCAAATTCTTCGGCCAGTTTTTCAAGTTCAGTCCTAAGTAACGTGTTTGCAATAACTCCCCCGCCGATAATTAGCATTTTAGGCTTGATTTTGCCGACAGCTTTTCGGATTTTAATTATTAGGGAATCCACCGCGGCTCTCTGAAACGATGCCGCTATATCATTGATTTGCTGATCGGATAAATCCGATGCCAAATCTTCCAGTTTGTAAGCACCCTTTCCTGGTTTTGAGTGATATTCGCCTGTTAGTTTTTTTATTTGATACAAAACGGCCGTTTTTAGACCCGAGTAGCTCCAGTTATAATCATTGGTATTAGCAAGCGGGCGCGGGAATTTAAATGCATTTTCATCGCCTAGCAAAGCGCTTTTTTCAATTGCACCTCCTGCCGGAAATCCGAATCCCAATGTTCGGCCGACTTTGTCAAAAGCTTCTCCGATTGAGTCATCTAGAGTTTGTCCAATATGTTGAAATTTTAAATGGTCTTCCATTAAGTATAAATCAGTGTGTCCTCCAGATATTGTTAGTGCTAAAGCCGGAAATTCAAATTCGACAGTTAGAGACAAAGATTTTTCTTCCATGTCTTGGGCAAGATTCGCGTAAATGTGTCCGATCATGTGATTTACCGCGATTAATGGCTTGTGATACTTTTTCGCAAGTTCTTTTGCTTTTTCGATTCCGGGTTCGAGTGCGATTGCAAGTCCGGGTCCGTAAGTTACGGCGATTGCATCCATATCTTCTATTTCCAAACCGGCGTTTTCTATAGCTTTTTCAATAACCAATGGCAAAAATTCTTCATGCTGACGCTTAGCTTCAATTGGAACAACTCCTCCCA
>CAYHDM010000054.1:0-2730 GCA_964355455.1 uncultured Candidatus Saccharibacteria bacterium | reverse complement strand
ATTCGTTGGCTAAAATCTTTCGATCTTCGCTTATCGCTATGGATGTATCGTCACAGCTTGTATCGATTGCTAAAATTTTCATAGTTCCGTCAGTTCAACTAAACGCCTGTTTTCATCAACTATTTTGAACTCCAGTTTATACTTTTTAATATTTGGAAATAAACCTGTTAATTCTTTTTCAAATTTGTCAGCCCACTCAATGAAAATATAAGAATTAGCAGTTAATGAATCTGTAATTTTTAGCTCATTTAGTTCCTGTGAACCGGTCAGCCTATATAAATCCAAATGATGAATCTTTAAGCCATTTTTTGAATTGTATTCATTATGAATAATAAATGTGGGAGATTTAACAAATTCATTAATTCCTAAAGATTTCGCAAAAGCCTGAACAAAGCTCGTTTTACCTGATCCCATTTCGCCTACTAAAAGGATCACTGCGCCGGGTTTTAGTTTACCGGACAATTTTGAGGCAAATCTATTAAGCTCATTAATTGAATTGATTGATATTTCCACCGTAATATTATAATCTTGTTAAGGATATCATTAAAGCCCGATAAATTAATTAAAAATGGAACAATTAAATCCTACCCAACCACAAAGTGCTCCGGTCGATCCGATGGATCAGTTTTCAAAAGAGCCTACTCAGCCAGTTGAACCAGTTCAAGTTGTTCCGCCGCAGCCTCCCGTTGTTCCTCTTGCCAAGCCTGAAAATACATTTGAACAGCACAGATCCAAAACTCCACTTATAGTTATGTTAAGCCTTCTGGTGGTCCTCGTTTTATTAATTGGCTTTGGTGCTTTTTTTGCGCTAGTTGCATATGGAAAAGTCGATATTAGTAACAAGGAACTTGAACGAAAGATATCTTTCGCGGTTCAAGCACTGCCTTTTACTCCCAAAACCCCGGAATATCTAATTCATCAGTCTTTTGAAGCACAAAGAAATATAAAGAGTATGTACATTGATACGTCAATTGCTCTATCGGGAAGTATTGAGACCGGAATCCCCGGTTTGGGAAATAGTTTTGACCTCGTAATTCAGGGACCGATTGATTTGCACGATAAAGAAAATCCCAAGACTCAGATTAATATAAAGATGACACCGGAACTTGATGCTGATTTGGCTGTGGTTAACGATAAGCTGTTTTTCAAAATAAATAACATCCCGGCGGTATTAAAGGGATTTGCAGCGGGTGCAGGATTTTCGCTTGATCCATTTATGGCAAAATGGATTTTCTATGACCTAAAGAGTTTGGAATCTGATGCAAGAGACACGTTAAATGAAGACAAAGGTGTCAGGGATGAAGAACGGCTTGAAAAGATTAAAACCGCAATATTAAATTCAGATGCAATAAATAAAATTGTAGTAACAGAGACAAGTTTGGACGGCAACCCCGTTTATCAAATGTCTCTGGAAATGACCAGCGAAGAATATATGAAGTTTGTAAACGATGTTGCGCGGGCAGTTGATCCAGCAGCTTACAGTAATCAGCTTGTTACCGAAACCGAGGTTTCACAAAGTTTTGAGAACTTAAAAATTACTGCGTACCTTGATAAAGATACAATGAACACAGTTAAAAGCATAATTTCTTTTAGGGTTTATACTTCCAACCTCGGTGTCCCTTCACAAGTTTTGGGGACTAGCACAATCCAGTATTTCCCTAATGTATATACGGCTGCTGTGGATCCGAAAGATGAATATATGGATGTCGCTGTAGTTGTTAATGGTTCAAGATTTAATGAAGAATTCGATATTCAGGAGCCGGAGGGAGCAATTCCATTTGAAACTATTATTGAGCAATATACCCAGCAAATGATGCAAAAATATCAGCAGGACATGAATACGGATTTAGGCGACGACGTCTCAGGCTTTGGTGAAATAGATGATAAAAAATTGGAAAAGTTGGAGACTCCCTTACTAGATGAAGAAGACACTGGAATTTCTGAATTCTAGCCCTATAATATACAGGTCATGAAAATTGCAAGTCAAAACCCTTATTATTTACACGGAATTGGGGAAATTTCTGGTCTTACCACTGAAAACCTCACTTTTGAGAGCATTAATTCAAGCTTTAGTGAAATTTTAGCCGATCTGGATATAAATGTAATAAAGAGTGATTATTATGAGTTTCCGGGGGGAGGTCTATCGATTATCTATATATTATCAGCTTCTCATTTGGCGATTCACACATGGCCGGAGCTCAATTTCATGCATTTCGATCTGATAACCTGTTCACCAAAGACTGACTTTGAGAAACTTAAAGAAAAACTGGCGGCTGCATATCCAAAAGCAGAAATTAAAGCTTCCGTATTAGATTACTTTCGAACGAAGTGAGAAAGGCCTGTGCCCGAAAGGGTATAGCCGAGTGAAGTGAGGCGTTCTTAAATCCCGTTTGTATAAATATTTTCTTTAAATTTTCCTTTAATCACTGGGGCGGTTTTCACAGTCATTTCGCATATATACAGGTCCGAATTGCTGCCGATTGATTCGGCTCCATTATACCTGTTAAATTTGCCAAATACGCTTCTTATCATTAAACCTGATTTATTTAATGATTCTTGAATAGGCAGGAATCGTTCTTTGGCTAAATCGCTGTGTCCGAAACAGATGTAAATTCTCGCAGATTTATTTGTTGGGTTTAAAGCTTCTACGGCACGGGATAAGAATAAATTAAATCCATTTAAAGAGTAGGGAGGATCGGCAAAAACAGTATCAAATTGGTTCCACAAATC
>CAYHDM010000053.1:0-5884 GCA_964355455.1 uncultured Candidatus Saccharibacteria bacterium | reverse complement strand
GGCGATTGCTGCTTACAGCAATTTACTAAATTCATTAACATTCCCGATACAAGTAACCATCAGATCTAAAAAAATGGACATCAGTGATTATATTGGAAAGGTTAAGGAAGCTGAAAATAAACAGTCCAATCCTAAAATTAAAGAGCAGATCATCGCATACAGAAGGTTCATACAGGAAGAGCTTGTTACAAAAGAAGATGTTTTGGATAAAAATTTCTATGTGACGATTCCCTATAAATTAACGAGCTTATCGTCGAGCACACCTTTTGGATTTATTGAAGATTTATTAGGATTTGAGTCGAAAAATAAAACCCGTGTAAATACTGATAAGGTTTTAGCAGAAGCTCACGCGGATTTAGAACCGAAGAAAAATTTCTTAATAAAAGAATTTGCACGGATTGGAATTAAAGCCGCGGCATTAAATACGGCCGATTTGATTAAACTGTTTTATGAAATATATAATAGTGAAACATCTCAATCACAGAGAATTCGCGGAAATGTTGAAGATTTTACTTCGGCCCTAGTGGAACCAAAACTTAAAACATAAAATGAACCTGCCATTTGGAAAACCAAAAACTGAAGAAGTGAATGAAGATTTAGCCCCGATGACGCAAGGCGTCACGAGTTCGGCAAATTCATCTGATTCGTCTGCGAACACAGTTTCAGCTTTTTCGGGTCTTTCTACTACAAATGCGAAGCGGGCTCGTTTGGCAAAAACACAGAAACAAGTTAAAGATGACACCCCTGAACAAAAATTAGCGAGGGGAATTCCAAGCGTCCGCGACATTATTGCTCCAAGCGCAATCGAAGTCGATTACAACTTCTTAAAAATCGGCGACAAATATTTCAGAACTTTATTTATATCAGGATACCCCCGTTTCGTCGGAGCCAATTGGCTTGAACCGATAATTAACTTTGATCACACTTTAACAATTTCGATGTTTTATTATCCGATAAATGCGCGAAATGTTTTAGATGATTTGCGCCGAAAAATTGCGGAAATGGAAGCCACAATAAATATCGCGAAAGAGAAGGGCAAAGTTATTGACCCGGGAGTTCAGGCAGCGCTCGGCGATGCAAAATCATTGCAGGAACAGCTTGTCAAAGGTATTGAAAGATTTTTCCATTTTTCATTTTATGTAACAATTTCCGGAAATACTTTGGAGGAATTAAATAATGTCACTTATCAGATTGAATCAACATTGGGATCACTTTCATTAATTTCAAAGAAGGCGACACTCGAAATGGAAGCGGCTTTTCAGTCAACGGTTCCGGTTTGTTTGGATAAATTGAAAGTTATCCGTAATATGGATACCACTTCGGTTGCGACAACTTTTCCGTTTACTTCAAGCGAACTTACTTCCAACGAAGGCATTTTATACGGAGTCAACAAACATAACGGCTCTTTAATTATTTTTGACCGGTTTTCTTTAGAAAATGCAAATTCGGTTGTCTTCGCGAAATCCGGCGCAGGTAAATCCTATTTAGTAAAACTTGAAGCATTACGTTCATTATTATTTGGAGTCGCCCTCATCATTATCGACCCCGAAACTGAATATAAAAAATTATCCGAAGCTGTCGGAGGAGAATATATCGACTTCAGCATCAATAGCTCCGCAAAAATTAATCCGTTTGATTTGCCGGTTGTTCCCGAAATTGAAGATCAGTTAAGCATGAAAATTTTAAGTCTGCACGCGCTATTCAGAATCATGCTTGGAGACCTCTCAAGTGCTGAATCCGCAGTTCTAGACCGTGCACTAATTGATACATACAGATTGAAGGGGATCACACAGGATCCGAGTACACAGCAGGACCGTGAGCCTCCTCTAATGGAAGATTTATACAAAGTATTGCTTGCGATGGATGAACCCGAATCCAAAGCCTTAGCCGAAAGAATGGAACGTTATATTAAAGGATCATTAGCCGGAGTTTTCGACCAAAGATCAAATGTAAATTTAGAAAACAGCTTTTCGGTTTTTTCAATCAGAAATCTTCAGGACGTTTTGCGTCCGATCGCAATGTTTATGATTCTTGATTTCATTTGGACAAAAGTCAAACATGATTTGAAAAAGCGTATTTTAATATTGGATGAGGCGTGGACTTTGATGCAGTATCCTGATTCTGCCGCCTTTGTTTATTCACTCGCAAAAAGAGCCAGAAAATATTATTTGGGATTAACAACGATTACGCAGGATGTTAATGACTTTTTAAATACGGATTATGGGAAAGCTGTCGTTACCAACTCTTCAATACAGATTTTACTGAAACAACATCCCGCAGCAATCGATAAAATTTCTGAAATTTTCTACTTGTCTCAAGGGGAGCGCAACTTTTTATTAGCCGCAGGCATCGGAGAAGGATTATTTTTCGCAGGAGCCAATCACGTTGCAATGTATGTTAAAGCCTCTCCGCAGGAGCATGAACTAGTTACAACCGATCCAAAAGAAATGAAAGCAAGACAGGATCAGGCAAGACAAGATAGAGCTCCGATAATTCCGACTATTCCACAAAGAACCGAACAGGATTTTGAAAGACTAAAACAAAGAGTTCAAAATGTGAATACTAATAGCTCGCCTGTTCCACCTGCGCAACCACAACCGCCTGTTCAGCAAGCTCAAAATAATAAGCAACAATATCAGAAATCGCAGGCACCGGGGCAAAGTTATCCTAACCCGCAAGTAAAACCTGCGCCACCTCAAAATCCGCCAATGCCTAATCCGTTTGCACGGCAATCATTTGGAGGATATCAAACGCCAAAGGGAAACAATCAGAATCAGCAAAATCCTTCACCAGAAACAGGAACTATATTATTGAACCAGAATCAGGGGAATCAAACACCTCCGGGGTTTTAAATTACCAATTTGCTTTCATTGGCATAGCGAGAAAAAAGTAATTATCCTGTCCTACTATATTAAAAAGACCGGGTTTCAGAGAATCGGAAGCTTTGAAAATAATTTCTGCTTCATCGATATTATTTAGAAAATCCAAAAGATATTTTGCGTTAAAAGTAATCTCGATATTATCACCGGTTAATTCTCCGTTAATCTTGCTTAAATTGCTTCCAGCTTCAGAAGGCTGGGATCTTGCTTCGATAGAATCCTCGTTAGCTGAAATTTTCACGCTATTCCCAATATCCCTCGCAAAAATACTTGTAAGCTTTATTGCGTTTAGAAGTTCGGCTCTTGAAACAAGAATTTCAGTTGTGAATTCTTTAGGCAAAACAGATTCATAATCGGGGTACTGTCCCTCAATCATTCTAAGTTGGGCTTCGGAATCTTCAGCCCGGACAACTACCGCATTCTTTTCGGAATTAATTGTTATCTCTATATTTTCGGATTTCGGAGCAAAGCTTTTCACAATATCTGAAAAAGCTCTTGCCGGAATCACACACTTAACCGGAGTATCAACCTTTTTTGAAAGTTTCAGCTTATACTCGGCCATTCGATATCCGTCAGTGCAGGCAATGACTAAAATATCTTTTTCGGCTTTCAGATAAATTCCGGTTAATACCGGGCGGGATTCATCGGTCGCTGATGCAAATTGAACCTGTTGAATCGCTTTCAAAATTTCAGAGGATTTTATTGATAATTTATTTCCGTCTTCGGGAAGTTCAAGGTTTGGAAATTCAGTCGCAGGAATAGTCATCAAATTGGCTTTGGCTTTTTCGGTAGTAACTTTTAAGTTTGCTCCGTCTAAAGTGATTTCAATTTTTTCGTCACTTAACTGGTTTACAAAATCTATCAAAATTTTCGCCGGAACTGTGATTTCGCCCGGGGCATCAACTTTGGCTCCAATCCACGAAGAAATTGTAATTTGTAAATCCGATGCGGTAACTTTTATTCGGCCTTTATCAGTTTTTATTAATAAGTTTGATAAAACGGGAAGCGGACTGCGGGAATTTACGGCGCGGCTAACGACAGCTAATCCTCTTTGAAAATTTTCCTGTAATACGGTAAATTGCATAATTATTCTGAAATATCAGGAATGATTATGACCCTTCGATTATATCCTTCACCTTCTGAAGCGGATGTCACTCCTTCAATTTCGCCAACTCTATCATGAACAATTTTTCTTTCATAGCTGTTCATCGGATATAAGGCTACGGATTTCTTAAGTGCTTTAGCTTTTTCGGACGCGTTTTCGGCAAGATCGGTTAATTTCTTCTCACGCTCTAACCGGTATCCGGCAACATCGATAAGAACACCAACACCTTCTCCGACTTCTTTAAAAAGCATTACATTTAATAAATGTTGAAGGGAATTCAAGGTTTCGCCATGGTATCCGATCATTAAATTTGTATCCGGTGTTTCGATCTCCACATAAAACCTTGTATCTGTATTGTTTCTTTCTTCAGGAAATTTTATTTCAGCAGAAATTTCTAACTGTACGAAAATTGTTTCTAAGATTTCTTTAATTTTTTTCTCAATTTGATTTCTGTCCATTTGCGTTTTTTGGGCGAGAGATAAGAACATACTGACCAAGAGCTATTACTGTCGAAATAAACCAGTAAAATACAAGTCCTGCAGGAAGACTGATGCCTATAACCAAAGTCATTATCGGCATCATATAGGTCATTTGTTCCTGCATATTATACATAATGTCGTCCTTCTTGTCAGGTGTCTTCTCCGCGACTTTCTCCAACTTTTTAGTAGATTTCATCGTATATTTGGACATTACGAATTGGGCTATAGCCGCGATTACAGGCAGAATATAGTACGGATCGGGCTTAGATAAATTCCAGAACAAAAATTGTGTGTTTAGCTGGGCTCCATCTGCAAATTTAAGAAAATCAAACGGATATAGCAGATGATTTATATCCGAAATCATAACTCCATTCGTGTTTAAAAGATTGGTAAAAACGCGATATAGGGCAATTACAATAACAATTTGGATAATTTGAGGCAAACACCCTGCCGCTGGATTAATACCATGCTCCTTGTATAACTCCATCTGTTTTTTTGCTAAATCTTCTTTTTTTGGATATTTTTTCTTAAGCTCGTCGATTTTTGGCTGAAGCTCCCTTTGCTTTTTGGACATTTCAAGCATCGGCTTCGAAAGCGGATAAGTTATTACTTTTAGGACAATTGTTAAAGCAATAATTGCGAGTCCTAAATTCTCAAATAAAAAATGATAAAAAATTATTAAGGAATTAAGAATTGGAATATATAGAAAGGTATTCCAGATATAATTGAACATTTATTTTAATTTATTTTACAGGATCGTATCCGCCTTTGGTAAATGGATTGCACCTAAGTATTCTCCAGAGACCTAAAAATCCGCCTTTCGCAATTCCATATTTATCTATGGCTTGGTAGGTATATTCAGAGCAATAGGGTTCAAATCGGCAGACTTTTATTCCTAAAGGCTTAAATATTTGGCTTTGGTCTAGAGAAATCCACTTTTGATAAAAACGAATTGATCTCAGAATTAATTTCTTCAGCACTGACGACGATTTTACCACTTTTATCGAAAATAGTTTTTTTAGGGATAAAAATAAAGTTATAGTTTTGGGGGAATTTTATTAGGTTTTCAGAAATTGATTTGGAAATTATTCGGCGGACTTTGTTCTGATCTACTGCCTTTTTGGATAACCTATTAGAAGTAATTACCGCAAATTTCGGATCTTTTGACCTGTCGTCATTTCTAAATTTAATAATAAGGTGGAGTGTTTTATACTCGCCGGTAGATTTTAATACGCGTGAAAAATTGTATCTTGATTTGAGGCTGAACTTGCGGCTATACACAATATAGAAATTCTACAGTATTCGTAAATTAGACTCGTCCTCGGTTTATAGTAAGCCTTACTCGTCCCTTTAATCTGCGTCTTTTCAGGACATTTCGGCCCGATTTGGTTCGCATTCTTTTAAGGAATCCGTGTTTTCTA
>CAYHDM010000052.1:0-5913 GCA_964355455.1 uncultured Candidatus Saccharibacteria bacterium | reverse complement strand
ACGAGTGATGAATACACAATCGGATATGACACATGCAATAACACCTTAGGATTTAACGTAAACGGATCAGGAAATCCTGAAATCGTATTTGATGCGAACGGAAGTATAGGAATCGGAACAACAGCGCCCGAAAACAAACTAACAGTTGCAGGCGGAGCAACAATTGGCTCAGGTTACACAGGAATCGGAATATCAGCTCCGCTAAATGGGCTTCTGGTCGAAGGAAACTTGGGAGTTGGAATGACCAATCCTCAATACAAATTAGATATATTAAGCACAACAACCACAGGCGGATTTCAATTAACAGCCGATGCTGTAACAGCCGGAACAGGTGCCAACTTCAGTTTCGATGGACTAACAACCGGAACCGGTTTAAATCTTGCATCCACATCCACTGTATTATCAACCGGTGGTTTAGTTAATTTAGACTGGAGCCCAACCGGTACCACAGAAATATTCGCAACAGGAGATTTGTTCAAGATGAATCTTGGCCAATATGCGAATGTCGGCAATATATTTGCCCTGTATGATAACGGAAACGATATATTCAAAGTCTCGCAAACACAAATTGAATCGGCTGTTCCGCACGCATTTACAGCGGCCGGAGATGTATCAATTGCCAACGATTTAGTATTTACGAATCAGACAGCGTCCAATATTCAGTCTTATGGTCCATTAACAATATCAAGTGGAGAATCATTTGAAAATCTTAACTTGACGCTAAAGACATATGGAACAGGTGATGTCGTTTTTGATGCACCGGGAGGAGTCACACTTAATCAGGCGCAAGCATGGAGTCTGGCAACAAGTACAACAGCGCTGAACATAAACAGCGGGTTGTTAAACTTAGATACAACAAATTCAAGGGTAGGGATTGGGACGACGGGGCCACAAGAAGATCTGGATGTTTCAGCGGCCCAGCCAGATATTGCTCTAACATGGACAGATACAGCTAATTACGGGAGATATTTGTTCTATGAAAATACAACACAGAAAGGATCTATCCAGTTTATTGGTTCTACTTTTGCTACAACGCAGCGAAGGAACAACATAGAAATTTATAACGCTGCTTCCGGGGGTATAACTTTTCACACAAATTCAGACATTCCAGATGTAACAATTACAAGTACCGGCAACGTTGGTATCGGAGCAACTGTTCCAAGAAACAAATTATCAATTGCTGGAAATGTTGCAATCGGGTCAGGGTACGCAAACATCGGAACAACAGCTCCAGTAAATGGGTTATTGATTGAGGGGGCAGTTGGAATCGGCACTACAAGTGCGGGAACGCACAAACTTAATGTCGTCGGTACAGCCGGTCTTTCAACAGGTACAGCCTGGACAAACACATCAGACTCAAGATTCAAAAATATACAAAGCGAGCTGTACGGTTCAGCTTTAGAAAAGATTAAACAACTAAGACCGATAACCTACAACTGGAATGAGTTACACGACAGCAGGTATGGAGAAGATCCGGGTCTAAACTATGGATTCATAGCACAGGAAGTCGCCGGAGTTATTCCGGAAATGATATCTCAAGACGCGGAAGGATATTACTACTATAACCCGAGTGGTTTTGAGGCGATATTAACAGCGGCAGTTCAGGAACAGCAGGTCATGATTGAAGGAGATACCTTCAAACTCTTTGAACTTAGCACCAGAATAGATAATCTTAATCCTTCGGCAGGACGATTATCGATGCTATCCGGAGAGAACTTTGTTCTCGATTCTGACAAAGGTTCAAATACATATCTCACACACAATTCGATAGGAAATATGCTGCAAGTCTTTATAGACGGATTCGAAAACTTCAGATTTGGAACAGATAAAAATTCAAGCAGTGTAGAAATCGCAACCTCATTATCAGGAGTTGCGGAAAGTTATCCGACAATGGATACAACTCTAGAACCGGGAGACGTAGTTGTTCTTGATACTCCGGTTCAGGAAGCGAGCTCAAGCGCTGAAATGAGCAAATACATGGTCGCCAAATCAGGTGGAGGAAACAAAGATAAAGTACTGGGAGTTGTTTCAAGCAAGCCTGGGTTAGTAACTGGCGGAGGCGAATTCAAGACCGAATTCTGCGCCCTTGTCGAAACCGACGAAGCACTCGCATTACAGCAATCAGTCGATAAAGAAATAAGAATACTTGCCGAAACAACAATTGATGCGCAAATTGCGACGGAATTAGAAAACGAAAACGATATATCGGCCTCCCCGACAAGTGAGGACAGGCAGAAAGATGAATTAGTTGCACAAGAAATAACAGACTTAACTGATCGATATCAAAACGGCGAACCGATTTTAAGTCTTGGAGTGCAGACCGCAATCGAAGACTCAATCTCTACATGCAAATCCACAAAACAGGTTGATGTCGCTTTAGCCGGAAAAACTCCGGTTAAATATGATACAAGCAGCGGTCAAATTCTAGCCGGAGATTTACTTGCCGTTTCTGAAATTGAACCCGGAAAAGTTGTTAAAGCTACCAAGACTGGCTGGGTTGTCGGAAGGGCTTTAGAAAACTCTGCTGATATTGTCACCGAGGCAACTGCATCTGCCGGTACCTCCGCCGAAAATAATGGAATGCTAATGATGTCCGTAAATCTGACCTGGTACACAGGTGATGCCGGAGCCCTAGCATTTGATATTTCATCTCCAATAAATATAGAAGCATTAAAAGCCGGACTTGAAGAAATCCTTAAAATCCAAAACAATGATACAGGCGGAAAAAGAGCTGTATTCTTCAGTGACATGAACGTGATGGGTGATATAACAGCAGATTCATTCAATACGTTAGGAAAAATTACATCCGGATTCTTAACAATTGATGGAACGGATGATTCCATAAGTGTACTTGGTGGAGGCGACCTCAAACTCCAAAACGGAATTAATCCCGGAAATATAGACGCATTCAACGGAGCCTTAGTTTTAACATCAGACGGAGGAATAATTGCGAAAGCAGAAATCGCCGCCGACACAATCGTCGCAAGAAAGATCGCAGTTTTAGGAGAAACTACAGTAACAGAACAAGCAATAAGCGCAGACGGTTCGACAATAGGCGAGGGCTCACTCGGCGCAGGTCTACTTGAAGTAACAATTAACAATGCGAACGTAAATCCGGATTCCAAGATCTTCATAACACCGACAACCGGAACAGGCGGAAAGGCCCTAATCGTAAAAGCAAAAGACAACGGGTCGTTTACAGTATCAATTGATTCAGCTCACGGTGCAGAAATTAAATTCGATTATTGGATAGTTGAGGTAAGGTAAATATTTTCTGTTATTATAAAATGGTGAAGTTTAAGCTCCTGCCATACATAAAAAAACTCAAGTTTCAAAAAATAAAAAGTGTTGTTACTGGGCGCAAAACAAGACCCCCTGTTATTTATGCGGCGATAGTGCTAGCCGTGCTTTTGCCGATTATATATATAGTTAACAACCGTCCAGAAGAATCCGAAGCCGGATGGTTTGACGATAACTGGTCATATAGGCAGAGAGTTCCAATTACGAATGCCGGTACTGCACAAACAAATTTCCAGGTAAATTTTATTTTTGATACTTCAACACTCATCACGGCAGGCAAAATGCAAGCAGATTGCGACGACATTCGTATTGTTGCAGAAAATGGGCAGGTACTACCTCATTGGATAGAAAAACTTGCTTCATCCGCATGCGGTGTGACTACAACAAAAATATGGACAAAAGCACCTTCAATCCCAACAACAGGTGCAAATATTTATATCTATTACGGAAATGCTTCAGCAACAAATGTAGAGTCTGGGAAAAATACATTTGAATATTTTGATGATTTTAACAGCAGTTCTTTAGATACAGGTATGTGGACCGAAGTGGATACACCGGCAGAAATTGCACAAACAGGAGGGAAATTGGTATTTACAGGTGGAACAACGGGAGCATGGGATCAGGCAGTTTACTTTAACTCTGACATAGCAAGAGCCGACACGACGATGGAGTTTGATTATCAGTGGACTTCTAACAATGCCTCATTTGACGCCCTTATGTTCGGCTGGAAAGACGCCGGAACCGGGCCAAGCTACACAAATTTAGTATACGGTTATTATAATGCTTCGACAGATACTTGTACGACTTGTGCTGTGGAGGTCTATGAAGATGGTACTGGACGTACCGGCGAAACCGGAAACTGGGTCCAAAATACCAACTACAAAGTTCGCATTAGAATGAGAGCCTCGGGAGGAGCTTACTACGAGCAGAGCGAAGAAGCCAAAGATCCGTGGACTACATCATATACCAGCACCTATTCAACGGAATCAGCTTTACATCCAGCCTGGACACTTCATTCAGGTACCCACAATGTTGACAACTTTTTTGTCCATAAAGACGCAGCAACAGCGCCTGTAGTTGGCACCCTTGCCTCAGAAGAAACTACCCCCGGACCTATGGCCTACTGGAAATTTGATGAAGGGTATGCGACCAGTACATACGATTCAATCTCTGCTACTACAGGAACGTTAACACTGGGACCAGTTTGGAAAGCCGAAGATTCATGCATTTCCGATAAATGTCTCTCTTTTGATGGATCAAATGATTATGTCAATACCGGGCGTGATTTATCATGGTCTTCTTCGGAGTCCTTCAGTATTTCAACTTGGGTAAATATAAAAAATTCGGGAAATTTAACAATTTTAGGAAAGGGAACTACAGGGTCTACCTGGGAATATAGCATGAGGGTGATCAGTTTAACCCCAAATTTTGTGTATTGGAATACTGCCGGTGCGGGAGCAATTTCTATATCCAGTTCGAAGGCTCTCACTCCAAATGAATGGCAGCATGTGGCAGTAACTTATAATGGTTCCACCAATATCGCCAACTTTTATTTAGACGGGAAATTGACGGCAACGCAAACCGGCATTTCCGGAACATTCCAAAATCGAACAAATAACCTAAATATCGGAGGAGGGTATTATAACTCGGGTGCCGCCGGATATTTTCCGGGATTTATCGATGAAGTACGGATCTATTCATATACAAGATCTGCCGATCAGATAAAAGCTGACTATATTCAGGGTGCTTCCGCAAGCGGATCGTCAGCGGTATTTGGTTTTGAGAATCAATCATACTTGTCAAATGGACTAGTCGGCTACTGGAAAATGGATGAGAGTACATGGGTGGCAAGTCCCGTTCTCGATTCATCTGGAAATCTAAATAGTGGAACAGCTGCCGGAAATGCAGCAATCACGGTTGGAAAATTTGGAAATGGGGGAACGTTTGATGGCGCATCTGATTCGGTAGATTTTACTGATAATACTGATTTTGAGTTTGCGGGAGATTCATTTACAGTTAGCGCATGGGTAAAGCCTGGAAATGTGAGTAGTTCTCTTGGCCGATTTATCACGGTGGATGATGTTTCCTCAAACAGGGAATGGACTATCTATCACAGTAGCGTTGATGGAATTATTCGTTTTACTTCTACCGGATCATCAAACGCAAGTACACCTGTCGTTACAAATGGGACATGGTACCACGTAGTTGGAGTGGTCGATAAAGTGAAAGGGACAAAATCGATATATCTAAATGGTGTATTGACGCAGGAAGTTGCTTTCGTCGATTTTGCCGATACTTCAGCAATCCTTCGTTTTGGCGGATTTTATAATGGCTCAAGTCAGTGGTTTAATGGAGGGCTCGACGAAGTCCGCATTTACAACCGAGCGTTTACATCGCGGGAAGTAGAACAGCTTTACAACTGGGCGCCTGGGGCGGCCTCTAATTGGAAATTAGATGAGAACTCAGGAACTACAGTATTTGGTACTGTTGGAGTTGGGAATACCGGCACTTTCGGAACAAGCGGGCTTGAGCCATCATGGGTACCTGGTAAATATGGAAGTGCATTAAGTTTTGATGGAGAAGATGATAATGTGAATTTCGGGGATTTAGAAG
>CAYHDM010000051.1:0-5954 GCA_964355455.1 uncultured Candidatus Saccharibacteria bacterium | reverse complement strand
GACGTGTGCTCTTCCGATCTAAACAGTCAAATTATTTTTCGGAGCTGCCAAAAACTTTATCAATTCATACTGCGACCAGTTCGTATCCTGAAACTCATCGACCAGAACGTATTTGAACTTTTCTCTGTACTTCTCCAAGATTAGAGGTCTTTTTTTAAACAATTTCAAACAATAATTTATTAAATCCCCGAAATCCAAATAGCTGTTTTCCAAAAGCAATCTCTGATAAATGTGAAAAGCGTTAGCCACTTCCTTTATTCTTTCTACCTCCTGACTCTCCGGCGCATCGTCCCTAGTTTTTAACCTCTCGGCATAGGCCAAATAATCTTCAGGATATATTTCCTGGTCTTTGCAGTGGGAAAAATGGGAAATCAAGGCCTGAATGAACTTGGTAGGATTACCCAAGGAATTATAATAATCAAGCTTGAATTTATCCAGATTCTGGCGTACCAAAAGCCAGCCGGCAGTAGGATCCAAAACCTTAAAATCAGCCGGCAAACCAATATCCAAAGCGTGGTCCCTAAGAATCCTCTCGCAAAAAGAATGGAAAGTAGAAACCCATAAATCCACATAGCCATAGGGCAAAAGCTTATCCACCCTTTCTTCCATTTCTCCGGCCGCTTTGTCAGTAAAGGTAACAGCCAGTATCTCTTCTGGCTTTACCTCTTCTTTTTCAATCAGATAAGCTATTCTTTGGGTGATTACCGTGGTTTTCCCGGTTCCTGCCCCTGCCACAATCAAAAGCGGTCCCTTTTTATGGACCACGGCCTCACTCTGCTCCTTGTTCAGTTTTTTTAAATCTACTGTCATGACCTCATATTATCACCTAACAAAAAATCGCCAAAGAGGCCTCGCTCGTAAGCTACGGCTGAGAGGCGAGGTCTTGATTAGCGATTTTTGTCAGAATTGACTAGTAAACTTTATTAGAACCTGTTGTTGATTTTGCAAAAGAAAAGCCCCCGTCATACAAAAAAATCGGGGGACTTATATTAATTTTAACGGATTATTCCTCGGATACGATCTTCACTGGAGGACAGAAATCTTTTTTGAATGAGCGGAATGCCTTGTAGGAAATCTGGAATGGAGACAGTATGGCATTTGCAAAGTGCGTCAGAGTGGGTCGAAATCGTTCTTCCCATGAAACACCGATAAACCGCCCTGGGCCAGTATAGTCTTGTTCGTCGTCTATATATTCTTGGTGATCCAATCGCTTCCTGCCATCTGTATACATGAAGAATATCAACGACAGAGATATGACAGCCAAGAACGCTAAGATCCCGAGTACCCACTGCATCGCAAAAGATGTAACAGTCATATAATACACCCACCAAAGGAGCCAGACCACGGAAGCGTATAAAGCAGGGGAAGTAGGTATACCTCTTACGTTTCCTAGATATATCTCGGGCATTCGTCCGTATCTTTGTGTGTCGATACAGAACAGGATAGGGTTCATCCCAAAAAACAGAAATGAAAACAATGATGAACCTAAGACTATCACTCCTCCTATAGCATAGACAACCAAGACGAGTAACGGCCAGAGTATTATAAAAGCGGCTCCGACCCAAGACAATTCACACAGAGTACGCACCGCGTCGACGTTAAGACCTGCCCAGTCAACGAGTAACTTACAAATGAGGCTTTTACGACGTATCGCTATTACGCCGTTTTCATAGGTCATATCCTGATTAGTTACTACGATCCCGCCGAGAGCAAAGACAAGGAACACGAATTCTGCAGTTATGCAGAAAATCCAGTTGTACCCTGCTTCGCCGAACAAGAGCACGATGTTGTAGGTGCCTGCGACGAAAATCGCAAGAACGATGACGCTCAAGAGAGGCGCCGCTTTCTTGACGAACGATGTCTTTGCCTGTCTCCCAAGGGTCAGGGCGAAGACGATAGAAATCGCAAGAAACAGCAACGTTGACGTAAAGTGTTGCGAGTTAAGCAACGACTGCGTCGCATTCGTAGCCCACAAAATAACTGCTTGCATTGTCGAACCTCCTTCAGGTTTTTGGTTTTTGTATTCTCGATTTATATAATCCGTAAATACGGGTATTGTAATGTAAAAGAGCTATATTTTATATATAGCACGCTTCGATAGATTTGTCAATAGCTTGAGTCGTTTATTTGTGTTTCTGTTTTGTTATTTCGCGTAAAATTTCTTCAACTCGTTTTATGCTTTCGTTATCAATTATGGAAATCGGTATCACCTCCCTACCCGTTTCTTTCAGCTCGTTTATTTTTTCCCCAATTTCTTTTTCGTTTAATAGATCAGATTTGCTTAAAAAAACATATTCTTTTTTTTCCAACAAGCTTTTGTTGTATTTTTCCAACTCATTTCTGATGGTCTGATAATCCGAAAAAGGATTTGCCGAATCCGCGGAGATGAAATGAAAAATGGTTCTGGTTCTCTCAATATGACGCAAAAACTTGATGCCAAGCCCTTTACCTTCAGAAGCCCCCTCAATCAGTCCGGGGATGTCGGCTAATATCAATTCGTAGTAAACCCCCAAGTTTGGATTTAACGTAGTAAAAGGATAATTGGCCACCTTGCTTTTGGCGTTTGTCAGTATGTTCAATAAGCTCGATTTGCCGACATTGGGAAGCCCCACAAATCCAACGTCGGCTATCAGTTTAAGTTCTAATCTCAAATCATATTCTTCGCCAGGTAATCCTTCCCGGAATTCTACTGGGCTGGTATTAGTGGACGAACGGAAAAAATAGTTACCGTTTCCACCAACACCGCCTTTTGCCGCCAAAAAACGTTCTCCAATGGAAATAATTTCAGATTTTTTGTCTGTTGATAGATTATGCAGTACCGTGCCAACTGGCACCATTACAACAAGATCCTTGCCATTAGCGCCGTCATAAAGCTGGCTTTTTCCGTTTTCGCCGTCTTCCGCCTCCAGATTTTTTTTATAGCGGAACTGGGTCAATGCTCCCAAATCCGACACTCCTTCAAAATAAATATCCCCGCCCTTGCCTCCGTTGGCTCCGGTCGGTCCTAAGCTCATCTTCGTTTTATTAAAAGCCACAGCTCCTTGGCCGCCTTTTCCGGCTTTAACCTTGATTGTTACGTCGTCAATAAGCATATTTTTTATTCTATCTCTTCAGTAAATTCAGAGCAAGATCTTCGATGGACTCAGATTGAACAAAAAACCCTGTCTGTCGACAGGATTTTTTGTTCATTCGCAATATTTAATCTATAAATGTCAGCGCCATGCCTTGTTTATTCCATCGGCCGGTGCGTCCAATACGATGAATATAATCATCATAAGTTGCGGGTAAGTCGTAGTTTATGACATGACTAATATCGGCAATATCAAGTCCGCGAGCCGCGACGTCGGTTGCCACTAAAACTTGAATGCGGTTCTCCTTGAACAGACCAAGCGCTTTTTGGCGTTGGGCATGGTTTTTGTTTCCATGTATGGAATCCACCTTAAAACCATTGCTATAAAGAATTTTTGATAATTTTTCCACCCCATGTTTGGTTCTTCCAAAAATAAGCACTTTATTGAATTCTTCCCGGCTCAAAAGATTATTAAGGATATTCAGTTTAGTATTTCCCTGTTCTATTCTAATAATATCCTGTTCTATATTCCCCGCAGTTTCTCTGGTCTTAACCGAAATTCTGACGGGGTTTCTAAGAAATTCTTTAATAATTTTTTCTATCTCATGCGAAATGGTTGCTGAGAAAAAGAGAACCTGGCGTTCTTTAGGTAGTCCGTTCATTATAAAACGCGTATCGTTAATGAATCCCATATCAAGCATTCTATCTGCTTCGTCTAGTACTATAGTGTTAAATTTGGACAAATTAATCATTCTCCTTTCGATCAGGTCTTTTAATCTTCCCGGAGTTCCGATAATTGCGTTGTAATTGTAGCGAAGCTCTGAAATTTGCCTGCCAATACTCATTCCTCCTACACAACAAACAGAAAATATTCTCATTCCCTTGGTAAAGCATTTGAATTCTTGATCTATCTGAATGGCAAGTTCTCTGGTTGGAGTGATAATTAGAAGCTGTTCTCTCGGATTGAGCATAATTTTATTAATTAAAGGTATAAGAAAAGCAGCTGTTTTTCCGGTGCCGGTGTTAGCGATACCTACAATATCAGAACCATTAATAATATGAGGAATAACCTGGTCCTGAATCGGCGTAGGCATCTTGTATCCCTTAATCGCAACGGCTTGTATTAATCTTTGGTCAACTTTAAAATCCTGAAACTTATGTTCAGGTACAAAATGATCAACTGTTTTAGCCGAGATCGCTTTATTGATAAATTTAGCAGGATTTATGTTTTCTCCGCGTTGGCCCCTATTCAAAGGACCTCCCCTCTTTTTAAATTGAGAAGATCTGGGAAAAAACTTTCTTGATCTCATCTTGTTAACATTATTGAATTTTCTGGTATACATATTTTTATTTCGTCAGAAACAAACTTGTTTATCTAACAACTAAAAAAAGGCGACTAGTCGTCTCTGGGTTTTTACGAGAGTATTCTCTGAAGATTAAAAACTGCGAGATTTAGTTATGTTAACAGTATATATCAAAACTAATATCTTGTCAAGCCCAATTGTCCTGTTAAAAAACCTCCACCTTGACGATAAATAAAAAGGGGCTATCCATAATGGAATGGAAGCCCCTCGTCATCCTTACGCGCTTTCTGCGCGCTTACGCGTGTCCGAGGAACGGGCCGGCCGGAATCGTATTGACGTCGATTCCAAACCTGCTCAGGAAAGCCGCTCTTGTTTCCGGACCAAACTTCCCGTCGGTTTCGACGGAAAGGTCGGCCTGGAGCGCTTGGACCGTCTTTTCAGTGATCGGTCCGTAGATGCCGTCGATTTGAAGTTCTCCTTCGGCATCGTACTCTGTCACTTTTAGCATTGTTTGCAACAGAGCTGTTGCCGCTCCCGCTCCCTGAGTTTCTGCGTCAAGGTGCTCTGGGAACAATGCTTCATTGGACTTATCGTGTTCGTCGTGACCGTCTACCATGTAGATCTCCTCCTTTCTTACGAAAATTTGTACTGGTTTGCTTATATCATGTTAATCCAGTTTTGTCCAGAGAAACAATGAATAAAAATGAAGGGAGACGACGAATCGTCTCCCTTTTGACTTACTTTGCACAGACCCGGTTTTCGATATGGTCTACGTCCCGGCGGAAACGCTGGGCGGACCGTTGTTCTGGGCTTCGAGCGATGATCTGATCCCCTTAGCTGATCGTGTGGGAGGACCATTGCTCTGGGCTACGAAAAGAGTCCGTCTGACCATAATATTTCCTCCTTGGTCAGCAAGTTTGTACTATTATCATAATACCAAAATCAATTTGTATTACAATAAGAAACCAGACATTTGAAAATCTATAATAATTTTAATTTCATTAAATCTTTCCGCAATTGTTTCGGCGTTTGAAAATGAATGGCTTTGATTCCTAATTTTTTAGCCGCTTTGATGTTTTCCAATCTGTCATCAATGAAAACGCATTCTTTGGCCTGCAATTTTAATTTTTTAAGAATGATTTTATAAATTTTTGATTCTGGCTTGCGGGCACCAACCTCGCAGGACAAAACAACAGTTTTAAACCCTAATTTGCGTAATCTTTTAAACCTTCCTGTTTTTCTATTGGCTTTGACATGAGGCGGCGTGGTGTTTGAAAGAATGGCGAGTCGGAATCCCCTCTTCTTTAGATCCGATGCGATTTTCCATGTTCCTTTAACATCTTTTCGTTTTTTAATATAATCGTTGAACCATAAGTCCTTTTTGAATTCGGGCGGCAGTTTCTTTCCGGCTCTTTTCTCCAATTCTTGCCAAAATTCCTTATTGTTAATTTCTCCTTTGCTCCACTTATTTCTCGGGGTTCTGATTATCGAGACAGTTCCATCGATAGAAATTTTAAGTTTTTTAGCGATCTTTGTGTGAACAGACAGCCATTTTCCCCCTATTAACAGTTTTTCAATAT